>JAIOPL010000015.1 GCA_021413925.1 Verrucomicrobiota bacterium | reverse complement strand
TCCCCTCCATATCCATCTCCACTTCCCTCACCCTCCACGGAGTTTCAACTCCTATCGCTCTCGCGTATAATTCAGTGCTTTCCATCCTCTCCACTTACTCTTTTCCATCCCATTTCCCAAGCTAACTGATGAAGAACCATACTTCTTTGCCTCATCAACCCAGGGGGGGCGCCAGTAGAGGATCTTTTCCGGAGGTAGAACCATGCTGAATACCTCCAGTCCGCTGGGCGTACAGCAGACATACACATCATATTTTTCCTGAACCGATCGGATAAAAGGAAGCGCCATAACGGCATCCCCGATCATGCGAAATTCAAAGAGAGCGAGACGGGGACGCATAGTTTTTGGCCTTACTCATGAAGCGTGAAGCGAGAGCTTGTTCAACTTATTGATAACTAGTCCAGCCACCTCCTCCGGGCGAATATTCTCCATGCATGCATGTGTCTTTTGATTACATTCCTTTAGTTTGCAGGGGGAACAACTGACGTGTGATGTAGCAATTGAATTATCACCCAGTGCCTTCCATCGGGAAGGCTCATTGGCACTGCTGAAAATTGTAATTGCTGGGGTCCCTACCGTCGCCGCCATATGGGGGGCTGCACTATCCAGTCCAAGCAGCAGATCTGCATCTGCAATCTCCTGCAGGGATTCAGAAATAGAAGCGCTGATGCACGAGGATATTCCGGTTGGCAATATCGCATTGATAGCAGATATCCGATCTCTATCAGAAACGCCTCCCAACCATCTCAGTTCAATACTAGGATCCGTACTTGCTAGTATATTGACCAGATCTCTCCAGAAATTATCAGGCCAGAGTTTTGAGGAAAAACCGGATCCAGGATGTAAGAGTACGAGTGCATGAGACGATCGTGGTCTCTTCCTTAAAACCTGAACCCAAGGTGCCGGGGGTACTATTATCCCTGGATATATCGCTCGAATCCGATCAAGGATTCTATCGCTCTCATGCTGCGAGTTATCGGCTAGCGAGAGAGTCAACATGGCATCTCCCACTCCAATCGCTCCTATTCTATGCCGGGCACCCGATAAAAGCGCGATCAGTTTTCCCCTCCAGTCATCGGGAACCGTTCGCAGATCAACAGCATAATCAAAGTCGTATTTGCGTAATTTCCATGTTAGTTTTAAAAGAGACAAGGCAGTGATAATGCGAGATCTTTTTTTCTGTCTCCCGGTCTGGTAACCGGGAAACTGGACGACATGAAACTCCTCAATCCAGGGACAAACTTCACGCCACCCAAGATTCAACTCGCTTACAACCACATGCAATTTGGCCTGCAGGGCAACTGCGCTCAATGCAGGAAGAGCCAGAGCAAAATCACCGATGTGATCCAGCTTGATAGCTAAGATTCGGCTTGTAGGAGATCCGATCAATTCAAGTGGCTATTTCTCAAGAACAACAATGCCAGCAATCAGTTTGGAAGAACATTGCCGGGCTACTTTTTCCCCAACCTCACGGATATAATACATAGACCGCCACAACATCAAGGCCCGTGATAAGCGAGACTGTATCGGAGCGGTATGGAGTAGCGTAAAATCGCTTCGGTGTTCACGAGGACAATCCTGCTCCCAGAAATATTGTCTTCGCGGTTCGATAAGAAATCTTTTATTAACGCAGCGTAGTTTTGTATCGGAAAGGATACGATTCTCTAATGATTGAAAATCATAGATCCTCTGAAAGAAAACAGGACCACCATCGGCGGTCCTTTCGTAGACATGATTCATTTTATATTCATCTCTAGCATTAGCAGTCATCGGAACTGTCACTACAAGCCTTCCTCCAGGTTTCAAAATGCGTTCGAATTCTCGTATGGATTCGATGTCGCCGAATTCAGGAATGTGTTCAATTGTTGAAACGCAGCTAATTCGATCAAAAGAATTCTTGGGAAAAGGAGTTTTTCTGGCATCGGCATTTATGTAAGATGGATGCGTTTTGGTAAGTCTTTTTGAAATTATTTGATCAAATCTATTCTTTAAAACAACCATAGTATCAGAATAATCAAGAACAGTAAGTCTAATATCCCTTTTTAATGCTAATAGTAGAGGAAAAAATGAGGCATCCCCGGATCCCACGTCCAAAACCTCCATTCCGTCTTCCAAATTCATTGCGCCTTCGGCGAGGGGCCACTCACGGAATCGACAATAGTCGACTCCTGTAATCCCCCTAAACAATCCATCTGTAGCAGACTTAAGCCACACTAATAATATAGGAGACTTCATTTTAGTTTATTTTCTCTGAAAATACGCATTCCATGGTGAATTACTTTTATATGGAAGAGAAACTTCATTTTTGAATTCACTATCTGCATAGACCACAAAGCCGTTCGATTGCAGCAACGTGAATAATTCATCTTGAGTATTTCCAGCCGCCTCAAGCCTTTTCTGATAGATTTCAGCAATGATTAGTTTTAGTTTCTCATTGCGAAGCAGTTCGGACATTCCTTTCAATGCTTTGACTTCGTTTCCTTCAATATCCATCTTTATGACAATTTGGTCGATTGGTAGTCTCGAGATTTCCTCTTGGGTTATCACATCATCCAGCTTTTTTAGAGGAACAATACATTTTTCCCACTCCTCATTGTTGAGTTCATCTCCAAGATTGAGGGTTGCCCATCCAGCATTCATGGGATGAATGTTTAGCTCAATTTGACTATCTTGCTCTCCCAACGCCATCTGAAAGACTTTAAATGACGAGTACTTGTTAATTTCTATCCCCCTCGCGATCTGTTCAACTAAAATGGGATTTGGTTCAAAGGCGTAGACAATGGTAGTTGGACATGAATTTAAGGCTACATAACTCATGTATCCAGCATTCGCCCCGATATCTAAAAACAAACTTTTCCCATTTTTTACGGTTCTTGCAATAAGGGATTGGATCTCTGATTCATATTTAAGTGCATTTACAAACAGCGTGTGTTGCAATCGGTCATTGAGGTTTAGCACCATTTTTGTTCCGGGCAACACTTCAGTCACTCCGGAACCGAGAAACTGGCCCATGCGATTCGGAAGCCTATAGAATATATTAGGAAGCTTGTAATTGCAGAGCGCCCTTATTCTTTCAGCTGATTTATACAATATTGTTTGCATCATAGGTTAATTGGTATTTTTTGTGATAAGCGCTTTGTATGCGCGCCATGGAATCCACCAATTTGCAATAAGGGCAAACCCCACTCCCTGTGCAATGAGTAAACCCCATATATGGTGATTGGCAATCAAGAAAAACCCGATCGCCAAGATGATTATGCCGGTTACTATTGTCAGTCCGGCTAAAGGATTTTTATTTTCAGAATATATTAATATACCAAAAGATTGATGGTTTGATTCCAATAAACCAATTATCGCCATCCAAATCATCATTGAGCAGCTCAAGAGGTCGATTTTAGACCTTAACAAGTGAATTAATCGTGGTCCAATAATAATCAAACCGATCGCGCAAACAGCCCAGGTAATCCATTGGAGGATCAATCGCTTCTTGAATAAATGCCAAATATCACGATCGCGTCCCTGAGATCTCCACTGGTAAATCAATGGCGCTTTCGTGCTGGTCCAGGTGGAACTTAGTTGTGCTACAACACTGAAGGCTTGCTTTGTGAGGCCGTAGGATCCCAAGGAGGATAAACCAACTCCCAACATCGAGGCCTCGATCAGCGAGCCCTGATTGATCATGTAACTTCCAAATGTGGTTAGTCCGGTGCGCCAAGCTATAGGCCAGAGCGTCATGATGATTTCCTTGCTCATGCGCGCGTCTCTATATGCAATCATGAACTGCTCACCTGCCGACCTGAGAAAGTATTCGCGAGATCTATAACGATTCCAAGCCATCATGACAATTTGAGAGCTGACTAAAGCCCAGATTCCCGCACCGCAAAAGAGTCCCGCTATCAGAATACTATAATTAATGATTAATCCGAGGAGCATTGTCACCTGCGCTTCTTTTACGCGATTAATTCCTATCAGGCAAATATTCCAGTAATAGGTTATCACCCCGAGTGACATAAAGATAATAAATACTACACTTGCAACCCGAAGTGATATCGGGTGCGGAAGGTCAGTTGTCTTATGCCATATGGAGGATGATGCGACTCCTAGTGCAAGCACCAATGTAACAATTGAGAGCGCCGCGTAATAACCGGATATAGTTTTTATCAGTTCTGCTAAGAGCTTGTAGTTGGGTTCACTATTTTCATCCTCAGATACCGCGTAATGGCCAAGCGCCTTTAGTACCTTCGCCCCCCCCCATGCAAAACTGACAGCTCTCTCCGCAGCTGGTCCAAATCCTATATCAATGAGCGCTGAGATGCCTGTGTAGGCTAGAAGCAGTTGCCAAAGGCCGTATTCCGCTGATGAAACATGGCGAGCAACAATCGGAAGACAAGCCAGTAAACCTCCAATTCTCACCAAGGCCACAATCATCGTCCACGCAACAGCGGAGCGATGTGTGTGCTTGATTAGGCTCCAGATATTATTTGTGTTAAAAAACACTTGAATTTTTTATTAGATGATAATGAATATTAAATTCATTACTGACGATGGAAGCTGGATGGTTTCAGAAACTATCCCCATCAATCCAGTAAAGGAATTTATCGCTACTGGATCTTAAGCATCCGAAAACTGTGGAGCAGAATCTTCCAGCGATCACCTGGTATTTTGCCAAATCGTTTTAAAAAGAAAACAAATCCATGTAGATACTGGCAATGGATAACCGAGCTTTTCCAGCCGAGCGCTCCAAGTTCGCCAATAGAATCGAGGACCATCCGATAGTTCTGACCAGTACGACTCCAATCAGAACTCACACTCCCATCGTGTTGAAGCACGGACGTCAGGACATCAGGCCAGCAGACGCTCATCCATGTTCCCGCCAGTCCGTAAACCATCGTGACAAGCTGCATCGAGAGGCCGTAGCGCGCCGTGTCGGCAAGGCCTGTGATCTGAGCGCAAATAAGCGTTGTGACTGGCATCGAAAGCTAGGCAGCAAAGGTGCAGAGTCCACTCCGCCAGGTCATGGGCCAGAGATCCCTCCAAGAAACTTCCTGTATGGAGGGTGTCTTGCTAAGAAAATCCCTTTTGAGGATCCGACTCGCCATCCAGCGAGGATAGATTGCCAGGGCGATTTGTCCCAGTGCCAGAGCATAAAGTCCGGCTCCGGCAAGTAGGCCCCCAAGGCAAAGAGCATAATTGAGCACAAGACCGATGGCGAAAACCTGCTGGCCCTGACGAACCCTATCGACACCAAACAGCAGATTCATCCAGAAATAGCCGTACATGCTGGCTGTCATTCCAGCGGCATAGAGAAAGTACGCCGGCGCTACCTGAAGATTCCAAAACTTGGCCCCGAATTGAATGTGGAGCCAGATCCCTCCGCCAAGTGTCATCAGTACTCCGACGGCAGTGCCGAGTCGCGGATAGAGGTTTCTTCCTAATTGGGCCAACCCTGCGATACCAGCAAGATTGGGCTCCGACTCTTCCGAGGTGGAATGGTCAATTTCCATGGAGCGAGGTGATGCAGCCCCCGCCAGGAAAAAACTGGCGAATCTGGATATGTTTGGGGCAAACCCGAGTTCCACGATTCCACTGAACTGAGCAATCCCAAGGAAGACATACCACATGCCGAGTTCCTCCGTAGGCACCTTCCGAAGCAGTACAGGCAGAACGATAAAGAAACCGCCGGTCCTTAGAAGCGTGACTAGCCCCGTCCAGAAAACAGGTGAATTAAATAACATAATAAAACGAACATTGCTCCTCTTAAATCCCAGAGATTTTAAGACAAAAAAGGGTTTTTTTAAGCAATCCCCATCGATCCCCTGAAATCAATGGGTATTGCCTGAAAAAGAAAACAATTAATCTGATGTATTGACAGAGCACCACCCGTAGTGGCCATCCTAAAGACCCCAATCGCGCCACAGTCTCGAATAATCCACGGATACCAGCATGACTACGGGTAATTTCGGCGCTAGCACTTGCGGGGTGCAACAATACTGAGGCAAGAACATCCGGCCAGTAGATGGCCAATGCATCAGTATTCGCATGCAACAATCGAATCCAGAAATCCAAATCCTCGCATGTACTGCATTCGCGGAATTGAAGCGTCGCTTCCTTGACGTTCTTGTTTTTTACAAAATAACTACTGATTTCTCCAAAGATGTTTCCTTTGGTGTAGAGCAATTCTGCTAACTTACCGGCCTGAAATATTTTTAATTGGTTATAAACGGGAACGATATGAGCGGGAATATGTTCTCCACTACACAAATGTGCATGCGTCCACAGAACAATTTTTTCATTTTTGGTGACCTCTTTTCGAATCGTTTCAAGTGCATGTAGGCGGTAGGTATCATCAGCGGCCAGCAATCCCCACCATTCACCTTTAGCAAGATCAATGCATATATTGAAATTCCCCCAAAGCTTAAGGTTATTCTGGTTCCGATGAAGGGAAATCTTCGGATGACTGGCATACTCTTCTTGAAGAAGCTCCCAGGTTCCGTCGGAGGAGCAGTCGTCCACAATGATCAACTCCCAGTCGTCGCATGTCTGCTGTAGCACGGATTCGATACTTAAACTGATCGTATCCACCATGTTGTAGACAGGAATACAGATGGAAAAAAACGGTTTATTCATGAGGATGGCTGCTTATTTTTCAATGATCGTAGCGATCACGGCGGAGTATTTAGCCATTACTTTGTCGAACGAAAATTGCTGAAGGTTCTTAAGCCCCTCCTCGCCGAGCCGGTTTCTGAGTTCTTTCGATCGGCATAGAAGTATAAGTTTATCGGCGAATCCGTGTACATCACCAGCGGGCACCAGGAATCCATCAACCCCGTCACTAATGGAGAGCCTGACTCCGTCGACAGCATTGGCAACAATTGGTTTCTGGCAGGCATGGGCCTCCATGGGAATATTGGCATGTCCTTCGTAGAGGGTTGTCATGGCTACTACGTCTGCGGCATTGATGAATTCTATGCCTTTTGGTTGAGCGCCCAAAAAGGCACAGGTGGCGGTGATCTCCAACTCTTTCGCCAATTGGTGCATACGTTCCTCCTCCTCACCGTCACCTACGATCCAAAGACGGGCCTCAGGAACCTCCTTCTGAACAATCACCCAGCTTTGAAGAAGCCACTCAAGATGTTTTTGAGTAGCGATTCTACCCACGGAGACAATGTGGATGAGGTCGTTACTCCATCCCCACTTCAGCCTTGTTGCAACGGCTTCTTCCTTGGTTGGCAAGCGAGAGGTGTCGTAGGGATTGCTAATATGAAGCAGTTTGTCGAGTTGGCCTGGAAAACGTATCTGATACTGATAGAGATTTTCGGGGGAAATGCAGATTACCTTGCCGCAGAGATGCACGGGTATTGATTCGACGATATGGTTCCGAACGACCCTGAAAAGATCCCAGTCCGTATAAAACGCCGGCCAATGCGCAATGTAGAGCATTCTACTGATGCCCGCTAACCTCCCGACCAAAGCACCGAAGGGTGCACCCCACTGCCCGTGAAGGATCAGCAGGTCCGGATCCAGCTTGAAAAGATACCACCACAGTGGAATCCAACCCCAGAGGCATTTCCACAGGCGTTCGATAGGAAGCCTAATGAACCGGACCTTCTCCGTTTTACAAAATTCAGCGATCCTCCCCTCCCCTCCCGCAAGGCCAACAATATCGTATTCTTGGTGATAAAACTTGATATGCTTGATCACCGTCGTGGGACCGCCGCCCGATGCATCCTCATGAATGAGGTGGCAAATCCTTTTGAATTGCCGCTTTTTTTTGTAATTTTTGAATAACATATTTTCTTAGCTCAGGAGCGGCTTTTGACTTTTTTCACTGCGCGGGGGATAAGTTCTGTGTCTCCATCGATCGATCGGTCCCTCCACAAGATATGAAATTCCTATCGCGACAGGTATCGTGATCGCAAGCAAGATCCACGGAGAACAACCTTGATAAGCTTTTGCTCCGGTTCCCAAAAGCAACCATCGTAGGGCAATATGGCTCATATAGATAGGGTAGGAGAGATCCCCGATCCAGCGATCCCAAGACAGTGATTTGCTCCAGTCGAAGACAGAAGGCAAAATGGAGGCGGAGAACAACAGAAAAAGAGTCTCGGTGGGATTGAATGAAAATAACTCGAAAATTGTGAAACAAAGAACCCAAAGAGTAAGGATAAATGGCCCCCATACCTTTGGAACAACACTAAGAATCGCATGGCGATATCTGCAGGCCAGCATCCCAAGAATGAAAAGACACAGCTGGGGCGGCAGCGCTACCTGATCGTATTTTGAGAGCAATCCGCCAGACAGCGAGAAACGGAGTGATATTTTCAGAGCATAGGATGCCAAGGCTATTACTAGGAGATTCTTGGTGCTAAGCTTGTTTAGAAAAGGAACGATCAGATAGAACATCAACTCGACCCCCACGGACCATGCCTGGGGAACAAAGAGAAAACGTTCCATCATGATCGATGTTTCGCCCATCGGTGAAAATCCAAGCCACGCAAGCCCCGAAGTGGGAGTGTACACCTGTAGAAGAGGCCACTGGAGTCCCACGATCGAGATCTGAGGAAGAGTTCCCAGGGCGAGAGCTCCCCATGCGTGATCATGGAATGCTGTAACAAAGAAGTTAAGCCTGTCGATCGGGTGATGCTTCCAAAGGCTAGCTGCGAAATAGATGGCAAGAGATGCCAGAAGAATCATGTAGTAGGTCGGCGCGATGCGAAACCATCGATTCAACCAGAAAGCTCTCCTATCGGAGTGATATTTAGTCTCAAGCACCAGCGCCATGTAAAATCCCGAAATAATGAAAAAGGTCTCTACGCAAGCTCCCGCATTAAGAATGGGAATGCTAATGGAATGATGCGCATGGGCAATGACCACCGAGCAAGCCAGAAGAAAACGGATGATACCCATGAGGAGTTGGTTTTTTTTCTTAGTTCGCAGGTAAGTATGGCTTAGTTTTTATAAACTCTAAGACCGCTCCGACGGGCATTCGGGATTTTAGCCATCTTAATAAAACAAAAGGTTTAGGATTTTAACTTCCAAGGAGCACCAAACATAAAATCATCCCCATCATTATGAAAAGGTTCATAGCCGGCGCCAGGATAGAAGGTAGCCTCCCCAAAATAAACTTTCGGGGGAAGTTGATAAAGATCCACTCTTATAAAATCAAATAGTCCGCCGATCTTCTCCGCCACTTCGATCATCCGTTGAAAGCACTCGGGTCTTGCAGGTACATCGCAAGGAGAAGGCCAAGTTAGTTTAACATCAATGTAATTCCAGTCGCGATCAAAAAAACATCGTTCGTGATAAGTGAATCTCCCTAAATCGACTTGAATAAAGTGAACGCGACCGTGGTATACGAAAAACTTAAAATCTTCGGGCGGCTTTAGGTCTTTGGTAAGCAGCATTGGCTCTATCATCAACATTGGCTTGATCTCGTAATAGCCCCATTCTCGACTAAAGTGTCCATGCTTCTTATTTCGATTAGCCACCAAGGTTTGCTCGACATCTGACCGATTCATCGTTGACGGATTCATCACAAAGAGCGCGTCTCCCGCCGAATGATTCCACTTGATGACAAAGGGTGGCGGCAATGTCTCCCATGGAATTGTCGAGGCATCGAATCCAGTCCATAAAGTGGGATTGATGACATCAGGCCCTGTTAAATCCAATACCTGCGTCTTGGCAGTGATTTTGTCTGCAAAAAGAGTGAACCTCTCATCCCTCTGATATAACTTTCTCCAATTGATTTTTTCGTTGAGAGAAACCGGTGATTTCAGGTTTGGAAGTCTCCTAATATTTCTTAAATAGTGTGTACGTATTGCCCATATATCAGGCATTAAGTCGACGCATTTTCTATAGATTTCTTTGAGAAGTCGCAACATGGAAGTATAGTTTCAAATGAATAATTGAGCATCTCTGCAATCCATATGAGATTTTCAACAATTGTTTTTTCAGGCCCGAATCGGTTTGGTTTCAGCAACTGGGATTGGTTGGATAACTTAATGCAAGATATTGAATCGCCCCCAGCATGGCGCTCTCACCGGCACGACGCATCAAGATCTGCATAATTACCTATAATGTCTTTTTCTGTCATTATTTGATGAAATACAAATTGGTAGATTGTTTTAACCTCTTAAACTCCGTCAAAGCCATCCCTTCAACCTGGTCCATGATCTTGGTAAAAAGTGGAAAAGTTAAAGGTGAAAAAGTCGTTTAGGCGTAGCGTCTGATTCAGTGCTCGAAAAGAAAGGGAACAGGAATAAGGAAAACTCGAAAATAACTTTCGTACATTACACTTTCCTACCTTCATACCTCTTCCTGAGCTTCTCAAACTCAGTCAAAGCCATCCCTACAACCTGGTCCATGTTGTAGTAGCGGTAGGTAGCGAGGCGTCCGATGAAACTGATGCTGGATAGCTCCGCGGCCTTCTCTGCGTATTTCCTGTATAGCGCGGCGGTCTCGGGCGTAGGAATCGGATAGTAGGCTTCCTTGCCAGGCTCATAGTCGGCAGGGTATTCGCGTACAATGGTCGTGTTTGCGCACTCCTGACCCGTGGCATGCTTGATCTCGACGATGCGTGTGAATTCCTCGTCATTGGGATAGTTCACCTGCATGGCGGGTTGCCAGAAACTAGGCTTTCCAGAAATTGCCTCGTTATTCTTGAGTGCATCCGGACCGAAGGATTCATTCTCGAAGCGGAGGGATCGGTAGGGTAGCGGGCCGAAGCAAAAGTCGAAGTATTCGTCGATCGGGCCTGTATAGATTAGGTGGTCGTGAGGGATTTTCTCCATGACATCGCGGTAATCGGTATCCAAGATGACCTCCACTCCGGGCGAGGCCTCCAGCATGCGTTCAAACATCCGGTGGTAGCCCTCCTTGGGCAGGGCTTGAAATTCCTCTCGGAGATACCGATCATCCCGGTTTGTCCGAATCGGGATTCGGCCACAAACTGAAGCATCAAGCTCCTTCGGATCTTTCTTCCACTGCTTGAGGGTGTAGTTCTTGAAGAACTTTTCATAAAGTTCCCAGCCGACCTGAGAGACGATGACCTCTTCCGAGTTGGCAGGGTTCTCGATGGGTACACGCTTGGAGGCCAGCCAAGTCTCGAACTCCTCGCTGGTGCTCTCCCGCCCGAGGAACTGCTCGAAGGTATTGAGATTAATCGGGAAGTTCCAATAGCGCCCATCGGAGTAACTGAGGATCTTATAGTCAACGGGATGCCACTCCGTGAACTGCGAGAGATATTCGACAATGCGCGTTGCATTAGTACGGAAGTAGTGTGGGCCGTATTTATGAACGAGTACTCCCGCCGCATCATACTCATCCTGGGCATTGCCGCCGATATGCCCCCGCTTCTCGACGATTGTACATTTAGCTCCCAATTGGCTAGAGAGCCGCTCGGCAAGGGTGAGGCCGGCGAAGCCGGCGCCGATGATTAAAAAATGTTTTTTCATACCGAGTCGAACGACGAGGGTCGAAAGTCGAGGGCTAGAAAACAAAGATACATGCCGCGATGGAAGGCTTTTAAGCGCCTTGCTTCAATCGTCGGGGCTGCCTGCCGAGAGATTTAGAAAGCGCTGTAATCTGTGCCCCAAGGCTATGTGCATCGTTCGCAATATCGTCCAGTTGAGCCTTTGTGATATAATTTTCGTCCAGTGCCAAATAAAGCTGAGAGATAGCTTCCATGAGTGATCCATAGGCAATTTCAAGGAAATGCGAAAAGTCGGTGTCGGAATTTCTTCCTGCGCCCTCAGCTATGTTGGAAGAAATGGAGACCGAGGCGCGCCTGATCTGACTCACGAGACCAAATCGTTCTGACTCTGGAAACTGGCGACTGCACAGATAGATTTTTTTGTTCAAGCGACGGGCTTGTTGCCAAACATCCAGCTTCTCAAATCGAAAGTTTTTAAGATTGCTGCTCATTTTATTATTCAAGCCCTCGACTCTCGGCCCTCGTCTTTCGACTCAGCCGAAAGCACGCTGCCGCCCTTCACCGTTGGGTTTCCCCTCAGGCTATTTCGGATTTGAATTGTTGTGATGCCAACCATGTGGCGGCGTTTTCCCTAACCTACTTAACCCACTTCACCCACCAAGAAACTTTCTGACTAGGGGAAGGAAGGTCTTGGCCCTGCGGTGCCACTTGGAAGCTCGTTCCATGCGGATTCCTAACTCCTCACGGGAATCCTCGGGCATTGAGGAAAGCTTTTTCTTAAGGGCCTCGATCCTCTCGGCGGAGTGACCGATTTTCGGCAGTAGCTGCTGCTCAAGAAACATCGCCACAAAGGGGCGTAGCTCAAGCTTGGCCTCGTACCGGGTAACGCGTTCCCCCTCCTCTTTTCTAGGCGTGATGGCCTGCATTTCCACAAGCCGCCGCAATCCCTGACTGGCCGTTCCGACACTGATGTCGAGTCGATCCACGATCTCTTCCATGGAAAGTGGCTTAGGAGAGGCGAAGAGGAGTCCGTAGATGGATCCCAGCGATGAGGGATTGCCAAAAAGATCAGCCAAATCAGCAAAGATAGAGGCCATCTCCTGCTGGATAGGCAGAAGGGAGGTCGGAGGATCCGACTTCATGCGCTCAACGATCGCCGAAGCATTCATGCATAAAAGAAAGCAGAAAATGCAGATACTTCAATTCAAAATGAAATGAACCGAATGCAATTCATCTCTTCCTCTGAAGAAGCTCATCCATTAAGCCGAGAGGATGTGGCATCTCTCGCTCCCTTGGTGGGAATTCGTTCTTCGCGGCCTGATCGTATCCCCCCAAGTTCTGCTCCATAACGGAAGGATTTATGAGAAAGCACTCCATGATGCCCAACTCACTCGGGAAGAGTTGATGTCGGCCTTGCGCTCTGAGGGCTTCTCCTACTGTGAAGATGTGCGGGCGGCGATTCTGGAAAACGATGGTTCCATCAGTGTGATTTCGTACCATAATCTAGCCTCATGAGCCCTCTCTCCCCCTTCCCGGTTGTTCGTTTCGTGCGCAGGGAGTGGGTTCTCTTCACGAGCTACGGGACCATGCTCGCCTTCCTGACTCTTGGGAAAGCATGGCTTGGAACCAATCCCGGCCTTGGTTTCGGCTGGGTTCTCTTTCTCTGGCTCTTCGCCGCGATGCTCTCTTCCTCATTCGCCGTTGTGCGCCATGCGGATCATCTGGCGGAGAAACTCAAGGAGCCCCTCGGCACGCTGATCCTCACACTTGCGGTCACCAGCATCGAGGTGATGATGATCTCGGCCCTGATGCTCAATGGTGATAACCCGGCACTGGCCCGAGATACTATGTTCTCTGTTGTGATGGTGGTACTCGGCGGCCTGCTTGGGTTGGCGCTTCTGATCGGCGGTCTGAAATTCGGGGAGCAGAACTTCAACCTGAAGGGTGTGAATTCCTTTCTGGGTCTGATTCTTCCTCTCTCGCTGCTCTGCCTTGTTCTTCCCAACTTTACCAAGACCGGTGGCCTCGGGATGTTCTCCCCCCTTCATGCCATCTGCCTGATGCTGCTGTCCCTGACGATTTACGGCGTCTTTCTGGCCGTGCAAACCAGCAGGCACCGGGAGTTCTTTAACGAAGCGGGATGGAATCCCTCGGATTCCGATTCCGAGGAACCCAAGGGCTCGATTGGCAGGGCATCGCTCTTATTAATCCTGCATTTGATCCCGATCGTCCTGCTCTCCAAACAGATGGCCCATCTGCTGGATTATCGGGTTCATCAAGGGGGCCTTCCCCTGGATATTGTCGGTCTGATTGTTGCGATTCTGATTTTGGCACCCGAGGGCCTGGCCGCTATTCAGTCAGCATCGCGGAACCAGATGCAGCGCTCCGTGAATGTGTTGCTCGGATCCGTCCTGGCAACGATCAGCCTCACCATCCCGGCGGCACTGGCCATCAGCCTTATCTACGGCAAACCGCTGCTCCTCGGACTCTCACCCACTTACACGACACTACTAGCCGTGACCTTGGGAAGTTGTATCGTCACCTTTGGCCAAGGACAGACGAATATCCTGCAGGGATTCGTCCATCTCCTCCTCTTTGTCGCCTACATTGTTCTGATGTTTGACTAGGGCGGAGTCGACCGACGAGGGTCGAGAGTCAAGGGTCGAGGGGCAGTAAAAGTGTGAAGGTGTAAGGTAGTAAAGTCTTAGTCAAAAGCTGAAAGCTAAATTTGAGAGTATTTGAGAAGGATGATTCATAGCGGAGAGTCGAAGGGTCGAGGGGTTCGGAGTAAAAGGTGGAAAAGTCTGAAAGTTGAAAAGTACCTCTTCGTGAATATCCTCCGAACCTTCCTACTTTTTCACTTTCACACCTTCCTACTCAGTCACCATTCGCTTCGCGACGAATGGTGACTGAGACCCACTCCGTGTTCGGAAGGATGAACTTGCGAATGGTGACTTCGATCCAGCGCAGGCTGAACTCACTGAGCAATGCCTCAGCCAAATCATCGGCAAGTGTCTCGATCAGCTTGCGGTGACGTGCTGCGGCAAGTTCTGCAATCCTCAGGCTCACCGCATGGTAGTCAACCGTCAGGGTAATGTCGTCATGGAGTGACTCCGGTTGGGCAAGAGCCCCAAACCGCAAGTCGATCAGAAGGCGTTGGGCAACCGCTCTCTCTTCCGCCGGAACACCCACCTGAGACATAACCTCCAGTCCCCGGATTTCGATGATGCGTTCCGTACTCATGGCTTCCTTAGAGAATGAATTTGATATCCCGGATCACCTTCTCCCCGAACTGCTCCCGAAGCTTTGCAATGATCTGGGGCTTCCAGGTGCGGTCGAGTTCGTAGCGGACACTCGGTTGAATGACGCGGATCATGAGAGTTCCCGCGACTAAACGCTCCGGCTGGGAGTGCTTGGCAATGAACTCCCCCACGATGCCGACCCAAGCCGCCGTGATGTCAGCCTCCCTGATGCGAACATCAAGTCCAAGCTTGGGGAGAAGCTTCCCAAGCACTTCCCCGATGGAAGTCGCCCGGTCCGGGCGGGTATCTTCAGGCAGTCCTCTCCATTCAAATGTCACCCTCTTGGCCGGCGACCACTTCTGGGGATAGCGACTGCCCGTATCACCTGCACCATGTAGAGGTGCGGCCATCGATTTTGCTGACTAGGCGTCGTTGCCGATCGCCTCAACAGGACAGCCTTCCATGGCTTCCTTGCAGAGAGCCTCCTCTTCGGGAGTCTCGGGCTGCTTGAAGACATAGGAGTGACCTCCATCCTCGTTGCGCTTGAAGTTAGCAGGAGCCGTCTCGCGGCAGAGATCGCAGTCGATGCACTGGTCATCGCAGTAGTAGGCGCCTGCGACATTCTCGGGATACTTGTTGGATACGTCAGCCATAGTGAGGAAAAGGTTAAAAGCGCCTGACTCGATTGCAACGGTTTTTTCGCGACTCGTTGCCAAAACCTGCGGATTTGTCAGAATCCTCCCATGAGCGACTCCCTCACTTCCCTTGCCCCGATCCTTCCAACCGAAGGGCGTCATGTCCTCCATCTCTTTTACAGGATGGAGCAGGAGCCCTGGAGCTACCTTGAGGCTCCTGAGCGACGCAAGAGGCGCGACGGTCTTGCCAAGACTGTCAGGGAGATCCAAGCCCTCCCCGAGACGCAACTTCTCCCTTACAGCGTCGTGGGCCCTAAGGCCGATCTCGGCTTCATGCTGGTCACTCCGGATCTCCAGGTGGCCGACCGTTGCTCCAAACTGCTCGGCGAGGGCCTCGGGGCAGGAATGCTGACTCCTGCATTCTCCTGGCTCTCTATGACCGAGAGGAGCGAATACACGACCTCCGAAGCGGAATTCAGTGCAGAACTCAAAGCCGAAGGGATCGACCCGGAGACGCCTGAATTCGCGACCAAGATCGCCGAATTCCATGACCGCATGGAGAAGTACATGCGCCGCCGTGTGGTTCCTGAGCTTCCCGATGCACAGGAGTGGCCGGTCTTTTGCTTCTACCCAATGTCCAAGCGCCGCCTGCCGCAACTGAATTGGTACGCCCTCCCCTTTGAGGATCGGAAGCGCCTCATGGCAGGCCATGCCAAAATCGGGCGGACCTACTCGGGTCGAGTTCTTCAGCTCATCACAGGCTCGACTGGTCTGGATGACATGGAATGGGGCGTCACCCTCTTCGCGAAGACAACCAGCGAGATCAAGGCGATCGTCTACGAGATGCGCTTCGACGTGGTGAGCTCTCACTACGCGGAGTTCGGCGAGTTCTTCATAGGGATCCGGATGGACATTCCTGATCTCTGCAACCGGCTGAATCTGTGACCTTATCTTCCCAGAACTCGACTCTGGATACTGATCTGGCAGCAAAGGAAGTCCTCCTTGAGGGGATTCTGTCCCGGCATGCTCCCCTGCTGATTGCCTATTCGGGAGGCGTCGACAGCACGCTGCTACTGGCAATCGCCCATCGAACGCTGGGCAATCAAGTCACCGCTATCATCGCCGACTCTCCCAGCCTGCCCCGTGCCTCGTTGAATGAAGCCGTCCGGGTAGCGAAAGAAATGGGCGCTCAACTTGAGTTGGTAGCCACCACGGAACTGGATGATCCACGCTATGCCGAGAATCCGATGAACCGCTGCTACTTCTGCAAAGCCGAACTCTTCACCCGGATGGATCAGGTGGCCCGTGACAGGGGATTCGTTGCGATCGCCTACGGGGAGAATGCCGACGACCCTGCCCACCTAAGGCCGGGCTCGCAGGCGGCAGCAGAGTTCTCCGTGATCGCCCCATTGAAAGAGGCGGGCCTCACCAAGGCCCATGTCCGTGCGCTTTCGCGAAAGCTCGGCCTCCCGACAGCTGATGCACCGGCCCAGCCGTGTCTCAGTTCACGTATCCCCCATGGCACACGAGTGACCAGTGAGGCGCTCGATTATGTGGAACGGGGTGAGGCGATCGTGCGTCAGTTCGGATTCAAGGTCTTCCGCGTCCGCTACGTGCCGCCGGATGGAAGGGAGGGAATTGATCGTCCAGGAGCCAAAGTGCAGGTCTCTTCCGAGGAAATGCCTCACCTGGAATCGACCCAAACCACCCTCATCGCCGCACTCTCGGCGAGCGGCTTCAGCAGCGTGGAGATCGATCCAACTCCGCTACAAAGGTAGTAGCGGAGGAAGGATGAAACTGGAGACCTGAAACCTGAAAAGGTGAGCGGTTCATAGTAGGATTGATCTCCTGAGCTGCACCCCATTTCCTATTCCCCATCACCCATTCCCCACCCAGTCTCGCAGATCCACATCGTCTCCCCGAATTTGGAGAGGATCCCCTGCTTGAGATCTGTAATTTCCTCAGCGGCGGTTTGCGGAGCTAGCACCGCCACCATCGTTGAACCAGATCCGGTCATGAAAGCGGACTCGACGCCGAGTTGCTGACGCAGCCAGGTTTTCATGACCGGCAGAAGGAGAAACTTGTGAAAGACGGGAGCCTCGAGATCGTTGATGATTTCGTGATCACCCAGGAGTTGCCGATCAGGATGCACGGGAAGTTTTCCCAATTCCTTCAGCTCGGCATACTTTTTGTAAGCCCATGCGGTAGGCACGGGAAAAGGTGGCTTGATCAGAAGGAGAGTTCGCTCAGGAAGCATCGGGGCCGTTTCGATGATCTCTCCCCTTCCTCGGCACCAGGCTGGGCCACTACCCAGAAAGAACGGAACATCGGAGCCAAGCGTAGCGGCAATCTGGTGGTGTTCTTCATTCACCAAGGGATGATCGAAGAGTTCGTTCAGTCCTTTTAGAACGGCGGCGGCATCACTGCTACCCCCACCCAATCCCGCCCCATGAGGTATCCTCTTAAGCAGCGTGATGGCGATCCCATGATCGAGTCCCGTAGCGACGCGGAAGGCCTCGGCAGCTTGCACGCAAAGGTTCTCGGCTCCTGTGGGGAGTTCGGGATCATTGCAGGTCAGGGTAATTCCGTGTCCCGTTCCATGGGAGACTTCGACAGTATCGGCCAGACCAATGGGAACCATGAGTGTCTCCAGTTCATGAAAGCCGTCTGCCCTCTTCCCAAGGATGCGGAGAGAAAGGTTGATCTTGGCCGGAGCCACGAGTGAGATGGTCTGAGTCACGTTACGTCCTTTAGAACCTTTGAACTCTCTCATCGTGTGAAACTACCGTCCCGACCCCAAGACAAAATCATCATCGCCCTCGATGTTCCCCATACGGATGGAGCCCTGAGACTCATCGATTCCATAGCCGATCACGGCGAACCGCCAGCACTCTGCAAGATTGGTCTGGAGCTCTTCACGGCTGAGGGCCCCTCCGTGGTCAAGGCGGTAAAGGCGCGCGGTTGCGAGGTCTTTCTCGATCTGAAATTTCATGACATTCCGAACACCGTCGCCCATGCCATCCGCTCGGCGGCAGGCCTTGGTGTCGCCATGACGACAATCCATGCAGTGGGTGGACCCGTCATGATGGAGGCTGCCGCAAAAGCCGCCGAGAAAATGGAACTACTGATCCTTGCCGTCACAGTCCTCACTAGCATGGACTCCGACCAACTCTCCTCCACGGGCATCAATGCGGAACCAAAGGAGCAGGTTCTCCGTCTTGCAGGACTCGCCGCAAAGGCAGGCATCGGAGGCATTGTCTGCAGCCCCCTGGAGATCTCGGCAATTCGCCAATCCTTTGATGAAAAACTCCGGATCGTCACTCCTGGCGTCCGTCCCATCTGGGCCGCTGCAGGAGATCAGAAGCGGGTCATGACCCCTGCTGAAGCTGTCGCAGCAGGTTCCGACTGGCTCGTGATCGGCCGCCCGATCACAGCCGCAGATAGCCCAAAAGAGGCCTACGCCAAGGTCGTCGCGGAGCTATCCTGATCTCAGAGAAGAAATATTCACAGGGATGAAGGGGATGAAGGAGATGTTTCTGAAAACCGCTTGTGTCAAAAAGAGTATCACTTTAGTGTCACTTTGATGCGAACAGAACTCGTCACCACCCTGAAGCGCAAGGCCACTGATCTGATCGATCAGATTTCAGAAGATCGAGAGCCCATCATGATCACTCAGCACGGCCTCCCAGTCGCTTTCCTGATCGATGTCGATACCTTCTCGGAAATGCGGAAAAAGATCTCTCTTTTGGAAGGCATCGCCCGAGGCGAAAAGGCCGTGCAGGAAGGAAGGACTCTCTCTAACACGGACGCCAGAAAGCGTATGAAACGATGGCTGGCTTAGGGAATACCTCCCTGAGCGTTATCTGGACTGAGCCCGCGCTGGCGGATCTCGACCGTGTCGCCGATTACATAGCTCTGGATAAGCCCGATGCGGCAAAACGACTGGTCCACAGAGTTTTTGAATCAGTGGAGAGACTCGCCAACTTTCCTAAGTCAGGATCCTGTCCCAAGGAATTGCGTGGAACCACCTACAGACATCTGGTGATTCCTCCCCTCCGCATCTTCTACCGCCTTCAGGGCAACCAAATCTTCATCATCTACGTCATGCGGGGAGAAAGACTCTTTCACCTGGACGAATTAACTGGACGGGAAAAATGATCTCTTTCGGCTGGCTGGAAATCGATCGCCTCAATACGGCCATAGGCGATCAGAAAGCGGCTTCTGAACACGTCACCGCCGAGGTTCCGGAAGGGTAACAGCAAAACGACGGGTAATTTTCACTCACTTATTGATGCCTACTACGCCTCCCGATTCGCTTGCTAACTCTCTCAAGCAGATCTTCGGATTTGATACATTCCGCCCACTTCAGCGGGAGATCATGGAGGAGATCCTTGCAGGTAGGGATGCCTTTGCGCTTCTGCCGACAGGGGGAGGAAAATCTCTCTGCTTTCAGATTCCGGGACTCCTCCTGCCAAGACTTACCGTTGTAGTCTCCCCTCTCATTGCCCTGATGAAGGACCAGGTCGATTCCCTCCATGCGGCGGGCGTGGCGGCGACCTATCTGAACTCTTCGCTCACTGCGGCGGAGTCGAGTGCACGTCTCCGAGGACTTCATGCGGGCCAATACAAGTTGCTCTACCTTGCCCCGGAGCGCCTGATGCTCTCCGGCGTCCTGGAGGATCTCCAGCGTTGGGGCGTCAGCCTGCTAGCAATCGATGAGGCCCACTGCATCAGTGAGTGGGGCCACGATTTCCGGCCCGAATACAGGCAGATAGCCGCACTACGTAATCTCTTCCCAAAAACACCCCTCCTTGCCCTAACCGCCACTGCGACACCCCGCGTCCGGGAAGATATAGTAACGCAACTCCGGCTTGAGAAGGCTCACCGCTTTGTGGCCAGCTTCAACCGGCCAAATCTCACCTACCGGGTTGAGGCGAAGGCGAAGGCATACGAAAAAGTTAGATTCTTCATCAAGTCCCGCCGCAGCGAAGCCGGTATTATATACTGCCAGAGCCGCAAAGGGGCCGAAGAACTGGCCAGCAAACTCTCCGACGACGGCATCCCTGCGCTCCCCTACCACGCGGGACTCACCACGACAGAGCGGGCGAAGAATCAGGAGCTTTTCCTGCGAGATAAGACACATGTGATTTGCGCCACCATCGCCTTTGGCATGGGGATAAACAAATCGAACGTCCGCTTCGTGATCCATTACGATCTGCCTAAAAATATCGAGGGCTACTATCAGGAGACGGGACGCGCGGGGCGCGACGGTCTTCCCTCCGAGTGCCTCCTGCTTTACAGCTCCGGTGATGCTGTCAAACAGCGCCGCTTTATCGACGAAAAAACCGATCCCGAGGAACGAAGGATCGCGCTTGAGCAACTCCAGCAGATCCTCCACTACGCCGAGGCTGAGCAATGCAGACGAGCCACTCTCTTGGATTATTTCGGTGAGACGGGTAGCGAGGGAAACTGTGGCGGCTGCGATAACTGCATCCTGCCGCGTGAACCGTATCCCGGCGACGGAGGAACGCTCCTCGCTCAGAAATTACTCTCCTGCGTTTTGCGCATCCGGCAGGCGGCAGGGTTCTCTGTCGGCATGGCCCACATCGCTGAGGTCCTGGTCGGAGCGAAAACTGAGAAGATCAGCCGCTGGCACCATGATCAGCTTTCTACCTACGGAATAGGCAGGGACATCGACCGTCGCCAGTGGCAAGAAATAGGACGCCAACTCCTTCGCATGGGGATCCTCCAACAGCAATCAACAAGTAGCGGCTTTGCCACCATCGAATTGAGTTCCGAAGGAATGGCCATCCTGAGAGATCGCCGTCAGATCCGCCTCACCAAACCCATAACGCCAAACACTGAAGCAACACGGACTCCCTCTAGGGCGTTAGACCGGGGTGACATCGTCTGCGATGAGCAACTCTTCAACGCGCTCCGAGCCCTCCGACGAACACTCGCCGACGAGCGGAATGTGCCCGCCTACGTCATCTTCTCGGATGTGACCCTCCGGCTCATGGCCCGAGAACAGCCAAGCACTCTCGAACTGATGTCCTCGATCAGCGGCATCGGTCAGAAAAAGCTCTCCGAATTCGGCGAGACCTTTATCTCCGCCATCAGGGATCATCTGGCCGAACGTAAATAACACTCAACAAATGGTACGGGGTGTCGCCACACCCGAAGCATTCTCAAAAAACAGCCCTTTCGTTACCCTTCCATCAGCTTCGGAATAGCCACTTCAAAGGTCTCATTCAGCGAAGAAACCGACCAGCTGTAGGAATTTGCTCCCGTCTTGATGGAGAGCTCTGCCTTGGCCGTAACCTCGCCGATCTTTCGGAAGGGGACGCCTGTGGCGGATAGCTCTTTTTCGATGGCAGCCACATCAGCTGATTTCACCGAGATGACGATACGCCCCTGGGTCTCGTTGAAGAGGACGACGTCGGGACGCTGATCAGTGGCACCGAAATCGATGGAGGCACCAAGGGAGTTGCCGAAGCAGGACTCGGCAATAGTTACGGCCAGGCCGCCCTCGGAGCAGTCGTGGGCGCTCTGGACAAGCCCCTTGCGGATGACTCCGAGTAGGGCGTTGTGGATGGCGATTTCCTTAGCAAAGTCCATCGCTGGAGGGGCACCCTCCTTGCGGCCATGAATGGCCAAGAGATAATGAGAAGCACCAAGCTCACTGCCGGTCTCGCCGATCAGGAAGATCTGATCACCGGCCTCCTTGAAGGCCTGGGTGGTGATGTTGGCTGCATCAGCAATGGTTCCAACCATGGAGATGGTCGGGGTTGGGTCGATCGCCCCGGCGGGGCTCTCGTTGTAGAGGCTGACGTTGCCGCCTGTGACCGGCACACCAAATGCACGGCACCCTTCAGAGATTCCCTCCACGGCGGCGCGGAGCTGGTAGAAGTTCTCGGGCTTGTGCGGATTGCCGAAATTCAGGTTGTCGGTGACGCCGATCGGCACAGCGCCGGAGCAGGCAAGATTGCGGGCACACTCTGCGACAGCAATACGTGCTCCGACACCCGGATCAAGTTTGCAATAGATGGCATTGCAGTCGGTAGCGGCCGCCAAGATCTTGTTCGCCTCGCGGACAATGAAGACCGCTGCATCGGAACCCGGAAGAACTGCGGTACCGGTGCGGACCATGTGGTCGTACTGGAGCCAGACCCAGCGCTTGCTGGCGATGCTGGGATGAGCGAGAAGCTTCGGCAGAGCAGTCTCGGGATCAGCTTGGGGCACCGTGGCCAAATCAAGCTGGGCAGGTGGGGTGAACGGAGCGGCCTCTCGGGAATAGAGCGGGCCGTCATCGGCAAGCGCCCGGGCAGGGACGTTCACCACGACATCGTTCCCGTTGCGGACGCGCATCATGCCGTCGTCGGTGACCTTGCCGATCTCGGCATAGGGCAGATCCCACTTCTCGAAAATCTGTTTCACAATGGCCTCCTGGCCCTTTTTGACGATAACGAGCATGCGCTCCTGAGATTCGCTTAGGAGAACCTCATAGGGGGTCTGCCCCTTGGCGCGCTGAGGCACCAGCTGGATATCGATCTCCACACCAGTACCTCCGCGGCTGGCGGTCTCGCAGGTGGAGCAGGTGAGTCCCGCCGCACCCATGTCCTGGATGCCGGCGACGCAATCGGTAGCAAGGAGCTCGAGGCAAGCCTCAAGCAAAAGCTTCTCACGGAAGGGATCGCCGACCTGGACGGCGGGACGATCAGCCTTTGATTCCTCGGTCAGTTCGCGGGAGGCGAAGGCGGCGCCAGCCAGACCATCACGGCCGGTCTCAGCGCCGACATAGAAGACAGGATTTCCCACGCCCTCGGCTGCTCCTCGAGCTATCTGCTCGTGACGCAGGATGCCGAGGCAGAAGGCATTCACCAGCGGGTTACCGCTATAGCTCTCATCGAAATAAACCTCACCGGCGATGGTCGGCAGACCGATGCAGTTGCCATAGTGGGCGATGCCAGCGACCACTCCCGCAAAGAGGCGTCTATTGGTCTTGGCCTGCTCCGAGTCCCCCTCGATGGGGCCGAAGCGGAGTGAATCCATGAGGAAAACGGGACGCGCTCCCATGGTGAAGATATCGCGGATGATACCACCGACTCCGGTGGCCGCACCCTGGAATGGCTCGACGGCGCTCGGGTGGTTATGACTCTCGATCTTGAAAGCGACCGCCCATCCATCCCCGATATCGATGACACCTGCATTTTCCTCGCCCGCCTTGACCAGGACGCTGGGTCCTGTGGTGGGGAACTTCCGGAGCTCGGGGCGGGAGTTCTTGTAGGAGCAGTGTTCGCTCCACATGACCGAGAAGACGCCGAGCTCCTCGAAGCTCGGCTCGCGGCCAAGGATGGAAAGAACTTTTTCGTACTCTTCGGGGGAGAGTCCGTGCTTGGCGATAAGTTCTGGCGTGATAGCGGGATTGGACATTGGTGAAAGGCTGTTAGGAAAGAGGAACTGCAGAAGGGGGGAAGTGGGAAAGTGACAGGTTAAAAAGTTAGAAGGTTAAAAGGGCAGAATGCGAAGAGGGGTGAAGTGGAGACATCACTCTCTTTTTCATTCTTCATTCTTCATTCTTCATTTTGCCTTCGTCTTTTGAACCGCCTCGATCATCGACTGGAAGATACCGCGCCCATCAATGCCACCCAGTATCGGATCGCAGACGCGCTCCGGGTGGGGCATGAGGCCGAAGACATTCCGGCCATGGCTGCAGATGCCGGCGATGTTGCCAAGTGAGCCGTTGGGATTGGCTTCGGGGGTCACATTCCCCGAGGCATCGCAGTAGCGGACTAGGATCTGGTTATTGGCCTCGATCTGAGCCAGGGTCTCAGGATCGGCAAAGTAGTTTCCCTCGCCATGAGCGATCGGGATGTCGAGCACCTGTCCCTGATGAAGCATGGAGGTGAAGGGAGAGTCCGTATTCTCGACACGCAGTTGAAGGCGCTCGCAGCGGAAGAGCAGGCCGTTGTTACGCATCAACGTCCCGGGCAGAAGCCCTGCTTCGCAAAGAATCTGGAAGCCATTGCAGATGCCGAGCACCAGAACGCCGGAATCGGCCGCGACACGGACGGCCCCCATGATTGGGGAGAACCGGGCGATCGATCCGCAGCGGAGGTAATCGCCATAGGAGAAGCCGCCGGGGAGAACCACGGCATCATATCCGGCAAGGGAAGTTTCCTTGTGCCAGACGATCTCTGCCTGAACGCCGGGGAAAGAAGCAAGCGCAGCCTGGCAGTCGGTGTCGCAGTTCGAACCGGGAAACTGAATGACGGCAACCTTCATGATCGGCGCCATCGTTAGGAGAGAATCTCGAGCTTGTAATCCTCGACCACGGGATTGGAGAGGAGGTCGTGGCAGATCTCGTGAAGTTGTTTCTCGTCGGCGCCATCGACTTCGATCTCGATCGATTTCCCGATACGGACGGAGCGGACTCCCTTGAGGCCAAGGTGCTCCATGGCTTGACCGGTAGCGACTCCGGCTGGATCGAGGATGGCGGGTTTCGGCATGACGGTAACGACGGCTTTCATGAGCTAAGGAAAATCGGGCCAACCGGCTAAGCGGACAAGCCAAAATGGAAAAAAGCTCTATTTTTAGAACGTCCTGGTCGAAACGGCTCTCAAAAACCCTTGGTTGCTCTCAAAAACCCAAAGGACTCCGGTTGACTTCAGGTGATGCATCCTGAAAGGTAAGTTCATGATTCATATCACGGAGTCGGCGGCGAAACAGCTCAGGGAGCTTGCCTCTGAAAATGGCAACTCAGGGCTTCGGCTCGCTGTGGAGAAAGGGGGGTGTGCCGGCCTACAATACGCCATGAGTCTGGGTGGCCCCCTGCCGGGTGACGAAGTGACCGAACAGAACGGCGCCGTGGTGGCCATCGATCCGGAGAGCAGCGAACAACTCGATGGCTGCACTATCGACTATGTCGACGAACTCACGGGCGCGGGTTTCCGGGTGATCAACCCCCATGCTTCACGGAGCTGCGGCTGCGGCACCTCGTTCGAGCCGGCACCTCAAGAAAAACCTCTGTAAGGTCAGGAGGGATTTCCCTGTTTTCGGTTGCCACCCATCGAGAGCCTCGCTCTTCTTAAGTGATTCATGTCAGGCAAGCGCTATTACGGATATCAAGGAGGGTCGGGACACCGAAGGGGGGGCGGATCAAAAGATGGTCTCTTCGGGTGGACCGTCTTCATCTTTCTCCTGCTCGGCTTCGTCTTTCTCTGCTGGATGGGAAGCTACTACATCTTTGCCAATCCCGAAAAAGCGGCCAACTACCGGTTGCTCATTCGGATGCACAAGATCGAGCCTCCCATCAGATTTGAGATCACACTGGCGCCACGTGGTGAATTCCTAAAGCCGGGTCAGCTACTCGAGAGATTCGGATCGATGACCACCTCCGAAATCCGCAGGGCCAATTCAAACCTTCTGCGCCACTTCATTCGCAACTACCACCAGGTCCGCGAACTTGTTCCCTATGCCGTCGGCACCTATCGGGTGCTCGGGACCTTGCCCCTGACGGACGAGACGTTCTGCAAACCGGGATTGGTAGCCCTGCTCCAGGCGGTGGAACAGCCCGAGGTGCTTCTGGAACAGCCATTCACAGCCCAGGAGAAGGATCTCCCCGGACTCAAACGATCCCTGGTGACGGGCCAGCAGATCAAACTCGAGAAGCCTCTCGATCTCTCGGCTGTAGTTCATATCGAGCGGCTTTCGGAAAATAAAATTCTACTGACGACGATGCCCCTGCTCTACGGCACCTACGGTGCAGCCAAGGGTGAGGCCAGCTTCTCATTGGAACCTCCTGAGGGACTGAATCTGGAAGCGGGATTGCCGATTATCTCCTCGGCCAACATCGCCAAACTCTCGGGCGGAAAGATCACCGGAGACAAAGAGATGGCTGGCAAGAATGGCGAGAAACCATCAGGTCACCTGAGCAGAATCGCCGAGGAAATGGCGACACCCACTCCCGAACCCAGGATTGCGAAGGCCATTCCAGTCAAGCAGTCCCGAACTGTTGAAGAAGTCACCACCCCGATCGCACGGGCTATTCCTGTGAATGAACCGACCATATTACCGGCTATCCCCGTGAGCACGCCGATTGGAGCTGACTCCTCCACAGCAGTACCTAGGGCCATACCTGTGGGAACACCGCTACCCACACCAACTCCGATCCCAACCCCGATCAGCACGCCAATCGCCACTCCAACACCCAAAGCATCGCCGAAACCAAGCGCCATCCCGTCGGGGCCGCTTCCGACAAACGCTGCTGCGATGACAGCGACCAACCAACCCGTTGCCACCACTCCTTCAGAAATATGGCCTGTATTTGAGCCCGGGAAAATGCCGCGTGGCCGCCTCGTGGAATCCTCGGATGCGCAAGATATCGCCTCTCGGGGTATCGGTGGCGAGCGTCATTACCTCAAGGGGCACTTTGCCGTCACGGCCTCGGGCAATGGACGCGCAGTGCTTCGTCCGCAGGGGGCCATCGCCGGAGTTCCACTTGGGCCTAATGCGAAGGTGCGTGTGATCGTGGAGTTCCCTGCAGGTGCGACTCCTCCGGCTGAGGGGAATGTGATTTCCAGAGAAGGCCTCCGACCTTTCCAGATCACCTCTGTCAAACGCGGGGATGACGGCCAGATCAACATCTACGCCCGCGAGATCACTCGTGGGCAGTGACCGAGCGGCCAAGGCCGCGAAGGATGAAAGCTGAAGGCTGAGACCTGAAAAAACTAACCTAAGGAACCTCTGCTCTTCATGATCTCAGAACTTCAGGTTTCCCAAACGCCGCTCCTTCAAGTCATCCACCAGGAGATATCCGATGTCGATGGCGTCATCCCGTTCCGGCGGTTCATGGAGCTGGCACTCTATCATCCGGAGTACGGCTACTATGGCTCAGGTCGGGCTAGGGTCGGAAAAGAAGGGGACTTCTTCACAAGCGTCAGCGTCGGCAGCATCTACGGCCGTCTTCTTACCTCGGTCTGTCGCGACGTCTGGGAGCGCTTGGGAAAACCCTCTGAATTCACAATCGTCGAGCAGGGCGCAAATGACGGAAGCATGGCGACCGATATTCTCGGAGCGCTCGCTAAAGCTGGGGACTCATACAACCAAGCAGTTCGACTCATCATCGTGGAGCCTTTCCCCGTGAATAGGGATCGCCAGAAACAAAAGCTGGCGGGATTCACAAACGTCACTTGGGTGCCCTCCCTGGAAGAGTTGCCAACGTTCACCGGCATCCACCTCTCCAACGAATTGCTGGATGCCTTCCCAGTAGATTCCGTGCGCTGGAACGGAACCGCATGGGAGGAGGAGTGCGTGGCATACCATGATGGGGCTCTGGTATGGACCACTCGGCCGATCCAGGACCCTGAACTCCATGCAGAGGCAACCAAACTCCCGAATCATCTTACCAAGGGCTTCCGTGCAGAGATCAACCGGGCCATGAACCCTTGGCTCACGACTCTCCATAAGCGGCTAGAGCGCGGGCTCGTGCTGACCATCGACTACGGTCAGTCGGGAGAGGATCGCTACGCACCCCATCGCGCCGATGGAACCCTGCTTGCATTCAAAAAACACGAGCGGTTCAACGATCCTCTGGGCGAACCGGGACTTCGCGATATCACAGCCCAGGTCGATTTTACTGCACTTGCCCGATCGTCACGTGAGGTCGGCTTCGAGATTCTCGGCTACAGCGACCAGCACCACTTTCTCGTGGGAGCAGCCGAACCCTGGCTGCGTTCACTCGGAGACTTCACTGACCAGAGTGACGCGGCTAGACGGGATCTCGGCGCCCTTCAGACCCTTCTCAACCCCGGCTCGATGGGTATTCAGTTCAAGGCAATTGCCCTTGGGAAAGACTTCCCTGCAGAGCCTCCCCTCGGCTGCTTCAAATATGCGCGCCCGGGGATTGGCGTACTTTGAACTGAATGTATCGCGCGGAGGCGCAGAGGCGCGGAGTGGAATAAAAGAGGGCTATCCCGTTCATCCCCTTGGCTAGCCCGGCCATTGATTCGCAGCCGTTACGGTTGCGGGAGATTTATTCAGAGGTTGATAATTTTTTATCCAGGATCTCGCCCAGATGGGCTTGAAGTTCCTCATTCTCAAGACGCTCAAGGACAGTTCCGAAGAAGCCCCTCACGATTAGCTGTGCCGCTTGCTTAGGACCTATACCGCGGGCCATCATGTAGAAGAGTTCGTCTTCGTTGAGTTCGCCGGACGTCGCGCCGTGCGTGCAGCGAACATTATCAGCTAGAATTTCGAGACCAGGCATGGAGTTGGCTTCGGCCTCATCACTAAGCATCAGATTGCGGACTTTCTGGTAAGCATCCGTCTCGTGGGCATGCTCCTCGACCTTGATCAGGCCGGCGAAGATCGTACGCGACGAATCCGCCAGGGCATTATGGTAGAGGAGGTCGCTGGTCGCACGCGGGGCGAAATGATCCTGAAAGGTTCGCTGATCGATCTCGCGGGTCCCGCTTGCGGGATTGATCGAGAGCATGACGCTACGCGATCCTTCACCCAGCAGATGACTGTCGCTCTCTCCACGGATATAGGCTCCTCCGAGGTTCATCTGAAGGGCTGTCGAAACACCCTCCTTCTCCACTTCGGTGGTGTTGATGTGGAAGGCGGTTGCCTTGTCACTCCACTCCTGGACACCGACGTAATGCAGCTTCGCATTCGTTCCCAGCGTGAGATCATTCACGGCAATAGCCAGCGAACGCTCATCCCGCGATGAGACGAAGTGATCGATCACGGTGGCGGAGGCACCCTCACCCAAGACGATAAGAGTGTGGGGAAAGATGGTGGCATTCTCCCCCTCGACCCAATGCCAGATCTCGATGGGTTGCTCGATAACGACTCCTTTGGGAACATAGACGAAAGCCCCAGAGCGTAGATGGGCTCGATGAAGGGCGGCGAATTTCTTCGAACCGAGGCGCACATCGGAAGTCATGAAGCTCTTGCGGAAGAGTTCTTCGTGATCCCTAGCGGCCTGCTCAAGCGGCAAGAGAAGCACCCCGGCAGGCAATTCAGACTGATCGTTGTGGATGAGAACTTCATTCGCGAAGATGAGCTTCGCGGCGAGGTTGGTGTGCGCCGAGGAACGGGTGATAAGTGACGCAGCATCCTGGACGGGCACAGCGAGATGAAAATCGGAAAGGTCGAGCGCCTTGAGATTCGCAAAGCGCCACGGTTCATCGTTGCGCTTTGGCTGCGGTAGTGACTGGAAAAGCTCCCAGGCCTCATTCTGGTCCTTGCTGAACCATTCGGGCCAATTAGTAGAGTTGCCGGTCTCGGCGGGAGAGGTCGTGGTGATGCTCATCCGACGGATCCTTCCATCTCGAGATCGATAAGGCGCTTCAGCTCGACCGAGTATTCCATCGGGAACTGCTGAACCAGGTCATTGACGAAGCCATTGACCGCGAGGCTCATGGCAGCGGCCTCGCTCAGACCGCGCTGCTGCATGTAGAAGATCTGCTCCGCGCTGATCTGGCTGACGCTCGCCTCGTGCTGAACGGCATTTCCCTGACCGCGCACGCTGATAGCTGGGTAGGTGTCGGTGCGGCTGTGGCTATTGATAAGCAGGGCGTCGCACTCGGTGTTGTTCTTGCAACCCTTCAGGTGCTTCGGCACATGGACCATGCCACGGTAGGTGGAGCGGCCTGTTCCGAGACTGATCGACTTGGAGATAATGTTGCTGGTCGTGTTGTCGGCCGCATGGATCATCTTGGCACCGGTGTCCTGGTGCTGGCCATCACCAGCCAGGGCAATCGAGACGACTTCGCCACGCGCACCCTTCCCCTTCATCACGACTCCCGGATATTTCATGGTGAGCCGGGATCCAATATTGCAATCGATCCACTTAACCTCGGCATCTTCATGGGCGATGCCGCGCTTGGTCACGAGGTTAAAGACGTTCGAACTCCAATTCTGGACGGTGATGTACTGGATCTTGGCCCCCTTCATAGCGACAAGCTCTACGACGGCGCTGTGCAGCGTGGCCGTCTCGAACTTCGGCGCGGTGCAACCCTCCATGTAAGTGAGCTCAGCCCCCTCGTCGACGATGATCAAGGTTCGCTCGAACTGTCCGAAGTTCTGGGCGTTGATTCGGAAGTAAGCCTGGAGCGGGTGCTTTACCTTAACTCCTGGCGGCACATAGATGAAGCTGCCGCCGCTGAAGACTGCGGAGTTCAGCGCGGAGAACTTGTTGTCACCGCTCGGGATTACCTTGCCGAACCACTTCTTGAAGATCTCGGGATGCTCCTTAAGACCCTCGCTGGATCCGACAAAGATGACTCCCTGCTCGCCGACCGCGGCCTTGATATTCGAATAGGCCGCCTCGCTGTCGAACTGGGCCTCTACACCGGAGAGGAACTTGCGCTCCTGCTCGGGAATACCAAGCCGCTCGAAGGTCCTCTTAATGTCATCGGGCACCTCGTCCCAGGTCCGCTTGGGAACCTGTCCCTGCGAGAGGTAATAGCGGATGTTCTCGAAGACAATGCTCTCCAGGTCCTTGGTAGCCCAGTGAGTCGGCATCGGCTTCTCCAGGAACTTTCGGTAACCTTCCTTGCGGAAAGCGCGAACCCAATCAGGGTCACCCTTCACGTCGCTGATGTAGTCGATCGTCGCCTCGGTCAGTCCGACGCCCGCATCGAAGGCGTAGTCCATCTCGTAGCGGAAATCGCCGACGGAACGGTCAATATCGATGTCTGGTTTGGTCTCGGTGCTCATAGAAAAGGTAGGTTAGGCTGAAGTCTGTTAGACTTTTAGGTTCTGAGTCTTGGTTCTGATAGGTTCTGGCTAATAGTCTAATAGTCTAAACTGCTAATGCCCTTTTAGGCGGCCTTGGTGCCGGATCCCCCAAATTCCTTCTCGACCCAGTCATAGCCCTGAGCCTCAAGCTTGAGGGCAAGATCCTTGTCGCCGCTGTGGATGATGCGCCCCTCGGACATGACATGCACCTTATCGGGCACGATGTAGTCGAGCAGACGCTGGTAATGGGTGATGACAAGCATGCCGATATTCGGACCGCGAAGGGCGTTCACTCCCGCTGAAACGATCTTGAGCGCGTCGATGTCGAGACCGCTGTCTGTCTCGTCAAGCACGGCATAGGAGGGCTCGAGCATCGCCATCTGGAGAATCTCGCAGCGCTTCTTCTCACCACCAGAGAAGCCCTCGTTCACCGAGCGGGAAGTGAAGTTCCGAGGCACGCTCAGGGCATCCATCTTGGCATAGAGTTTGGCGTAGTAGTCGGTTGCCTCCAACTCCTCCCCCTCGGGAAGGCGGGCCTGAAGGGCTGCGCGGATGAAGTTGGCGATAGTGACCCCGGGGATCTCCATCGGATACTGAAAGGCAAGGAAGAGACCAAGACGGGCGCGGACATCGGGTTCCAAACCCAGGATGCTCTCACCATCCATCAGGACATCACCCGAGGTTACCGTGTAGTCGGGATGGCCGGCCATGATTTTGGCGAGCGTGCTCTTGCCGGCTCCGTTCTTGCCCATGATGGCGTGGACTTCTCCCTTGGGGATGTCGAGCGTGAGGCCCTTGAGGATCGGCTTATCGCCGATGGAGGCGTGCAAGTCTCGGATGGAAAGTGACGAAGAGGAATGGGCGGACATGGGCGGTTACTGGGTTAATGGTTTGTCGTTGGAATTAGTGTGAGAATGGGATTTTTGATTTGGAATGATTCGTGTTTTTAGAAGATGTTCCGCAGTCGGCGCAGAGTCCCCGGAGGGTGACATCGTGCTGAGTGACGAGGAATCCGGAGGGGAGTTTCCATCCCTTCTCGCGGGTGTGGGAAAATCCGATGTCGGAGACATGACCGCATTCCGTGCAGTGGAAGTGACCGTGCTCCTGGAGGTTCGCACAAAATCGGGTTGGCTCACGGTCGACATGGACGGCCTTCACCAAACCGCTTCCAACCATCGTTTCAAGGCAGTTATACACAGTGGCGAGCGAGATGGAGGGCATCTGCTTCTGAGCCCGGATGAAGACCTCCGTGGCCGTCGGATGATCCCTCTTGTCCATGAGCACCTCATAGACCTGCCGCCGCTGAGGCGTAAGACGCATACCTCCCTGCACCATGGCGGACGCATAGTGTCCCATAGCGCTTTCGTTGGATGGAATGGCTGCCGGCTTCTTCATGAGATGGTTTCTCAATCTAGCACCCGGCCAGACTCATTCAAGATCAATCAAGAACTATTCTAAATAAAGAATGTGTCTTGAAGATTATTGAGGGGAATTCTGACGGATGAACCCGTGCGATTGACCTGACATCAGGATCAGGCAGAGCAGATTGATTGAGTCTTCATAATACTCCTCCCTGCTACCCAGTGCATAGCGCTCAACCTTTGCTTTCCAAGACTCCATGCCCAAGGCCATCGCGGCCACCCCTGTCGGAGAAATGAAGCAAGCTGTGTTAAAGTCGCTCTTATGCACCGGCTTCCCGTCCAGCCGGTAGCCTGCCCTGAACTGCTCGGGATCTTTCACGTTCATGAGGGCCCACTGCATGAAGCGTCCCAGAACCTCCTTGGCACGATCATCTCCTTTGTCACGGGAGGCAAGAGCCGCCCAACCGATTCGCCAAGGCACTCTGCAGGCATTGTAGTAGAAGTCGCCATCATGCCCCCCCTCCAGGAAGCCGGGCCGAGCAGGAACCCAACATCCGTTTTTTTGAACTGCAAAATCAGGAATAAGCCCCGTCGTCTTGGTCCCAGCTTGTGCTTTCTCAAGTTGCAACTCCGTGAGAATTTCATAGGAACGATCCTCAACCTTCTTCCAGAGAGGATCACCCGTTACTTTACCGAAGGCTCGGAAATGAGTCGGCATGAAGTCAGAAGGGCGCGTCTGACCGGGCGCATCGTTCCAATCGCCCAGGCGCAGTGAAAAATCGGGGCGTACCAATGAGGCTCCGATGGACCCGATCAGACTCTTGGCTTCCGCCAGATAGGCCTCATCCCCCCACCGCGCATGGGCCAACAGGAGGGCATAGGCGATATCGAGTTCACCGTCGGTGGCGCAATCGTTTTTCCCAGGCCTTTCATGAGGAGGGATTTTCCAGCACATGAAGGCGGGATTGATCGACGAGGGGAAGCGCTTCCTGAATCTATTCAGACCATCGAAGTATTTTTTTGACTCGAAATCGGTGTCGGCCATGAGTGCGGTGATCAGCATCCCATAGCCGATCGCCTCCGAAACAGTCGTCCCCTTCCCGTCATAATTGACCTTCCAGTCTCCAGGGAACCGCACGGAGGGGTTCAGGTATTTTTGCTTCCAGTAGGAATAATAATCAGAAGGAGCCTTGAGAAGGGGGGCGCTTGCGGCGGAGACATCGCCCGCATTGAGTGGATGAACTGTGGAAACAGCCATCCCCGCGAGTACGAGTAACAAAACAACCTTGAGGGTTGAGGAATGAAGGTTCACGGGCTCTCGGCAAGTTGCTCCAGCAGGCGCGGGCGGCTTTCCGGCAGCTTATGCGCGACGGACGCCAGGGATCTGTGGGCGGGAATAGAGGGATCATGGATGCCAAGAGACTTTGCCAATTCGGTCTCGAAATGGGCAACAGCACGACGACTCGGTGCCTGCGTGCGCAGGAATCCCCAAGCGCGTTCCAACAAGGCAAAAACTTCGGGAACCGGATGCATCGGTTCGGTGAAAAGATCACAGAGTTCGGAGAAGTAGGACGCTGAAAGGATAGTGGAATAGGTCGCGGGAAGAAGTGCTTCTGTCTCGACCACCACCTCGCTGAGAGTGTGAAGATCACCGTTCTTGGGAGATTTAAAGGTAATTCCAGCGACGGTGAAGAGCTCCAATCTCCCGGAAAACGGCCCTCCCGGCTTGGTGGCACTGCGGGCCGTCGTCTTCACCTTGCCATGCCGGTCGGTCAGCCAGATCACGACGAGACTATTCTCCGAGAATTTATACCGTCGCAGCAGAATGGCGCGCGCCTCTTCCATAGCTCAACTTCCCATTCCTAATTCCCAACTACTCGCCCAACTCGTCGTCCATCGCCTGGAGAAGACACTCTTGGATGAAGGCGTAGAAGTTCACCTGCATCAAGGCAAGGCCACGCTCAGTCTCGAGATCAGAGGGCGTTTTTTCAGAGAGATCCTTTTCGGTGAACCTATGCTCCTCGGCAAGGGCCAGTCGTAGGGCGTTCAGCGTCGTCAACCAGGCGTCGGAGTGATCGGTAGAAATCTCCAAGGTCCAGGAAGGAATCTTCCCTTTCCGCTGAATCATGCAAGCAAGGTCCTCCGACACCACGGCCCGCTCCAGGTCAAAATGATGCCGCAGGCCCGGTTGCACATGATCCTGCCAATCAAGACGTAGATCCTCAAGATCCTCACTTTCGGTGGGCGAGGGCAATAGGCGCATACTCCCCTCGGGGTAGCGCTCCCAGGGGTCCATCGCAACAGCCTGCAGTAATTCGCCCAGCAAAGGATGGATCCTGCTAAAGCGGAAGTTTCCGTTTTTTGAGCGTTCGAAGATCATCGGCGTTAGTCCCTCAAGGTGACTCAGGAAGACTTCTCAAGAGTCGCCAGCAGGAGGAAGGAGTGGAGCTGCTGCACATAGTGCTCCGCCTGTTCCCTGCCGCCGCCCCAAACAACCGAGCGCCCCTTGGTATGGACTTCCATCATGTGCCTCTCGGAGCGCTCTCGCGTCCATCCGAAGATCCGGCGGAAGACCATCGCGACATAGCTCATGAGATTCACGGGATCGTTGTGCACCACGACAAGCCAGGGGAGATCGAGATTCTCAGAGAGCTCTACTTCGGGAGCCTCGAGAAGCCCCGGTTGGTTCATTCCCTGCATGGCTGACTCATGGGTATGATGCGCTCGGGACTGGGAAGGTCTCTTGACGCCCCTATCCCATCGATCAGGAAGCGGGAGATGTCCCGGCCATCCAGACCGGCACCGATTCCCTCCTGCAAAAGGTACGAGGTGATCATCACCCTCGGAGGAAGATGAAACAGATTGGCCCGCAGAGCATGAGTGATCGCGTGATGTCCGGGTGAGTTCCCCGCCAGGACGGCTGTACGATAGCGCTCGATCAAACGGTCACCACGCGGAGCCAGTAAACCGAGCAAAAGCCTCCTTCCTTCGTCGCGGCTCGTCAGTCGAACGGACGAGGGGAGCGCCTGATCCAATGTGCAATCCAGAGCCGTGAGCTCGAAACTCCCCCCCTCGGCCGCCAAGACGATGACCTTTAGAAGTGTCGGATAAATGATCGGGGTGAAGAGGGATGCATTCCAGTTCAGCACCGAGGAGGCCACCGGCCCCCGGATCGAAAGGGTCACCTCACCCAATGCATCGAGAAAGGGATTGCAGAGCTCGGCGGCGCGGGCAACAACGGCGTAATCCCCCGTATCGGGAATTTCCTCGCGCTGAACGGCAGCCTCTCTCATGAGCCGAACGCTAGCACACCTCCCGAAGGGCAGCCTCTAAAATTTCCTCCTGACGGGCATGCATGATTGTGCGTTCTTGCGCGCTCAGATCATCGTAGCCCAGCAGGTGAAGAAGGCCATGGATAGCGCACAGGGCCACCTCGTGGTCTGCCGGGTGACTAAACTTGCAGGCATTGGCCGCCGCGATCGGCACGCCAATCAGGATCTCTCCATGCTCGAAGGTGATGACATCAGTCGGTGTCGGGTCATCGAGAAACTCCCCGTGCACCTTGGCGATTGCACTCTCACCCAGGAGTGTGATCTCCACCTCGGGAGGAAGTTGTATGCCCTTGTGCCGAGGCTTGGCGACACAGAGAGGCAAGGCCGCCTCCACGATCCTGCGGATCAAGGGGAGATCTACCCTTAAGGAAGGGGAACGATGGCGGTTAGCCCAGAGAAGAGCGATTGGTCTCATGACGTTTGTAAAAGAACAATCAACCCCCGGCGGCAACGGAAAGGAGTTCTAGTTTGTCACCCGTCACAATCCTGACCCCCTCCCACTCCGATCGAGGCAATGCTTGGCCATTGTATTCCACCAGAATCAGCAACGGATTCAGGCTAAGTTCAACCAAGAGACCCTCCAAACTCTCGGCCCTAGACTCCTTTTGCTCCCCGTTGACAATGATCGCGGTCATGCGGCGCTCGTCGTGAGGATCGCGGCATCCCAATCTTTCCAGACCGGCTCCAGGCCACGCGTCGTCAACATGGCGGCGACCTCGGCGGGGGTGCGATCATCGCTGATTGAGAACTGCTCAGTGGCGGAGGTGCTTCCACACGTTGCCTCAACCATTTTCCCTTTTATTGTCTGATGGAGCTGATCAGCCCCCTGTCCGGTGTAGCCGCCCGGTTCAGTATGACTTCCCGCACTCATCATCGTGATTCCAAGAGGCGCCAGAGCATCGCGCAAGAAAGCTGGTTCACGCGTGCTCAGGATGATGCCGATCTGCGGAAAGGTCAGACGGAGGGCACAAATGAGCTGGGTGAGGTCGCGATCGTCGAAGGAAAATTTCGGCTCGAAGGATCCGGCTGCGGGACGGAGTCGCGGGAGACTCACCGTGATCTGGGAAGTCCAGCAGACACGCTGAAGATGGAGCAGATGAGCCGCCAGGGCCGTGGCCTCGCTGCGCCATTCCGAGAGACCGAACAGCACTCCGATGCCAAGCCTGCGGAATCCTGCGGCATGGGCTCGCTCCGGAGCATCCAGACGCCAGTCGTAATCTTTCTTGGGCCCCGCAGTGTGGAGCTCCGGGTAAACCGAGCGGTCATAGGTCTCCTGGTAGACAACAAGGCCTTCTGCTCCAGCCGCAACGAGCGGTAGATACTCCTCAGTCTCCATCGGAGCCACCTCGAGTGAAAGGCTCGGGATCTCTCCGGAAAGGCGTTCGAGGCATTTTTGCAAATATCCTCCCGAGACGAACTTGGGATGTTCGCCGGCAACAAGCAGCACATTGCGGAATCCCTCAGCGGCAAGATGTCGCGCCTCGGCGGCGACCTGCTCGATCTCGAGGGTCACGCGAAGGATGGCATTATCCCGGGAAAAACCGCAATAGGCGCAGGAATTGATGCACTCGTTGGAGAGATAGAGGGGAGCGAACATCCGCATCGTCCGTCCGAAATTCCGGCGCGTGACCGAAGCCGAGCGACGGGCAAGTTCCTCCAACTCCCTGTCACTACAAGGTTCCAGCAAACGACGAAAGGCCCTCAGTTCCGTAGGTGGAGAGGCCAGAACCGAATCGATCTGTGTAGAGAATCCCATGAACTGAAAATTATGAAGGTTGAGCGATAAAGTATGAAGAATAACCCGATGACTACTTCAAACGGAAGTCACTGAGGACTTTGCCATCATTCATCCTTCGGACTTCATACTTTTAGCCGCTGCCAGGCGGCCGAGTTGACCGAGTTCCTCCATCTCGATCGCGGAGGGTGCCCTCCCCTCGGCACGCCAGGAATCATCAAGCTCTGCAACCCTGCTGATACGGCCGTTTTTCCAGACCAGTGATTCGGGAAAGCAGGGCCCAACTTTCAAGGGATCGCTCCAGAGATGGATGGCGAGTGTTCTTTCAGGATGTAGCGCCGCCGCAAGATGCATTGGTCCACTGTCGGAACTGACGATGAAGGAGGCTCCTCGAAGAATGGCCGTGAGTTCCAGAAGGTCGGTACGATTGCTCCAGTCTTCGACGTTTTGAGGCCATTTATTGCCAGGATCTCCCTTCCCTACGATCACGACACGAACAGGAGCGGCGCCTGCAGCAAAGGACCTGATCATTTCCGGCGTGAGACTCTTTCCCTCACCACGAGAATAAGGATGTATCACCACATACGGTTGCTCCGGGGAAAATCCCACAGGCAGCCTTCCCTCCGGCAGTTCGAATTCGGGATGTGTGGGACACGGTATCCCCAGAAGATCAAGCACGGAGAGATACCGGCTCACGGCATGAGCAGCTCGGTTGACGATTGCCCGTTCGCCATGCAGCAGACGTGCTCCCTCGCGAGCATCGGAGAGCCCTACGACGCGCGGGGCTCCGGAAAGTCGTGCAAACAGGGCGCTCCGCAGCAATCCCTGGAGATCTATCGCCAGATCAGGCTTCCAATCGGACAAGGTCTTCAGCCAGGCCAACGAACGGATCCATCCCCTCGGCCCCCGGAATTTATCACGGGGAAAAAGCACTGTTCCGGAGACCCCCGGATGATGCTCCACCAAGGAGCGCCATGCCGGATGAATGAGCCAACGCAACTCGGCTTCAGGCCAGTGACGATGGATAGCCGAGACAACAGGAAGAGATTGAATGACATCGCCAAGTGAGCTCGGCTTCACCAGCAGGATGCGTCCCGGGGCTTTCATGATCTTCTTCATGTTCCGCATTATGCTGCAGTATGGAGCCTCTCAGCCAGTAGGCTTGGAAGTCCCGCCTCCAGGACAGCCCGGCTTGCCGACTCGACATCATACTCCACGCGGCGGAGCCAGAGACCTCCGCTCTCCTCGTCGTGGATCATGTAGGCGGCTCTCCAATCATTGTCCCGGGGCTGGCCCACGGAACCCGCATTGATTAGCAGCTTGGGTGACCTGGGAAGTTCCACGCCGTCGATGCTTTCAAAGAGCAGCATCTCGCCAATCCCTTGTCCGAAAACCTGGGGAACATGGGTGTGGCCGATGAAGCAGAGTGGGGTCCGTTGACAGGCCATACTCATTTCAGCCTCAGACACTGTCCGGACATATCCCCAAGACTCCGGCGAATCGAGTGTCGCATGGACAAGAGTCGTTTTCCTGATCTGCCGTTGCAGACGAAGTGAGCCAAGCCAGGCCTTCTGATCGGCGTCCAAGACTCTTCTCGTCCATTCCAGGGAGATCGCTGCTGAGGAACTGAACCCCTCAAGGGAGTCCTCTCCGGCAGCGGCCTTGTCATGATTCCCGAGCACACAGGCCCCGGTGAGATTCCTCACGATCTCCAGGCACTCGCGGGGATTCGCGTTGTAACCGACCACATCCCCGAGGCAATGGAACTCGGTGCACCCGTACTCCCTCGCATCAGCAAGCACCGCCTCCAGCGCCTGCAGATTGGCATGGATATCGCCTAGGATCGCGCAGCGCATTCAGCGTGAAGGGGAAGAATCTTTTACTCCTACGTCGGGAATGCGCTGATCAGGGGGAATCTTCAGTTTGATTTCCAGCTTCCGGATCTTAGTAAGAAGGGAAGGCATCCATTGTTTTTTTCCCTGGTGATAAAGGGTCAGGAGTCTGTCGTATGCTTCGCGTTCCCTGCCGGGAACTTTTTCCAGCTCATAAGCTGCAAAGCGGCCGATATAGGAGGGCGCATCCGGAAAGGAGGCAGCCTTGGCAAAGGCATCGGCCGCAGCACTATGATCCTCCACCTTGTCGCGCAGCAGGATTCCGAGACGCTCATAGAGAAGATAGTTATCGGGATTGTTGCGGATACCCCGTTCTAGGAAATCGCGGCCAAGATCGATGTATTGCCGACGCGCCCTCTCCCGCAGCACCTCGCTCTGCTGCTTGGTATCGTGAAGGGCGGCGATACTGGCATTCCAGGCCATGTGCCAGGCGGCGATATCCCAGTAGAGAAGCGTGTGGGGTTGGAGCGTGGTGACCGTATTGAACAGCCCCGCCATACGCCCCCACTCGGTCTTTTCCCAGGCGGAATGCGCATCGATCCAGAGAAAGGCGGCTAGTGGCGCCCGGAATCCGCTCAATGCGGCCAGGAATCCCGACTGACCGATCTGTTCCCGGAGAGTAAGATTCATCGGTATCGTCCGGAAATGGGCTGCTTGGGACTCACGTTGAAGTTTTCCCTGCCACGGCAGAAGAACGGCACCCACGACAGCCAGCATCAGGATGGCGATGAGATTCCGGCGGAGCGATGACAGGCCTGACATGGCGTGGGTTGATCTTAAGGATCTTAGGGCTTACTTAGAGCGTCCTTAGAGCTCCCTACTCTCGAAGACAAAACACGCAACGGCATAATAAACGGACGTGTAGACCGCCCCGAGCGCAATTGTCTGCCAGAAGATGCCCATCGGCAGAGCCGTTCCTGCCACAATATCATCGCTGAGGTTGAAGGCCTGAAGGTCGGGAAAGAGGAGTGCCACGAAGGCGGTGAAGATCCGCGTCCACCAATGGATGCCGATACCACTCATCCAGTATTCCCGGGCCGTCACCTGGAGATGACCGATGAAATAAGCGGAGGCAGAAACAAGGATCGCAAAGATCCCCGAGGTCGCGAACGTCGAGACAAGAAGAGTCAGGGAGGAGAGCAGGATTCCCTTCATGAGCAGGATCGCCATAGCCGGGATGAGGTCCCAGCTGAAGGCGGCTTTTTTGATTTCGGCTAGAGCGGCAGCCAGTTCCTGAGGCGATCCCGCAAGGGAAATCCGGGTCTCTCCAAGAGCCATGTTCTCACGCAGGAAGAGGACACCCAGGAAAAGGAGACCCATGATAAGCGTCGACACGGTCAGGAGGATGACGACCCCTAGGAGCTTGCCTAAGAGGTACTCATAGCGTGGCACCGGCTTGGAGAGGATGGTGAAAATCGTACGGTCTTCCAAATCCCGAGGCAGCAGGGTGGCCGTAGCCAAGATGGAAAGCAAACTCAGGAAGACGGACATGGCTCCGAGCGAGACATCCTTGAGCATCTGGAACTCCTCCTGGAACGAGAACTTGGCCAGGAAGGCCGAGTTGCCGATCACGATCAGGCCGAAGATCAGCAGGAAGTAAAAGACCTTCTGGCGGACAAGTTCCGTGAAGGTATTCCTGCCGATCGCCTGGATCCGAGTCGGGGTAAGAAATGCTCCGTTCATGAATTCGATTGTTTTCTTTTCTTGCGGACAGGAAAGCGGGTTCCGACATCCTTTCCAGCGATGGCACCGGCAATCTGTTCCCGCTTGCGACCATGAGCGATCATTGTCTCGATTCCGGCGTCCACGGCGGATTGAACCGCCTGAAGTTTGGCCTGCATCCCGCCGGTGGAGTGCTCCCCCTTGTCGGGTGTCACATGGCGGAATGCGTCGCGAATCTCCGTCACCACGGGAATGCGCTGCAGCTTAGAAGTGTTCTTAGAGGTGTTCTTAGAGGAGAGCTTAGAAGGGGGATTCGAGGAATTCTTTGAAGCAGGCGATGAGCTGGCCATCAGACCATCCGCGCTGGTCAGCAGGATCAGGAGGCGCGCCTTCACCAACTGGGCAACTTCCGAGGAGAGGCGGTCATTGTCACCGAAGCGAAGCTCTTCAACGGCGACAGAGTCATTCTCGTTGATGATCGGAACCACTCCCGGAGACTGCAGCAGTTTGGAAAGCGTGACACTCGCGTTGCGCCTGCGACCCGCGTCGAAAATATCGTCGTGCGTTAGCAGAAGTTGGGCGGGGCGCAGTCCATGCCTGCCGAGATGGCGAGCATAGGCCGTCATCAGGACCGGTTGACCCACTGCAGCGCAGGCCTGCTTTCCAGCCAGATCCGAGGGGCGTTTTTTTAATCCAAGGGCATCGACCCCAGCCGCGACCGCGGCGCTGGAGACCACAATGACGGGGATTCCCTGCTTCACAAGTCGGGCGATTTCCCCGCAGAGGTTGCGGAACTGGCTTGGATCCAAAGAGCATCCCCCCTCGCGGGCGAGGATGCCGGTACCGAACTTCAGGACAACGGGACGCTTTTTCATGGGATACGGGTTATTGTTGCTTAGAAGCCATCATCAGTTCCAGAAATCCCGCCTCCAGGGCGAGCCCCTCCTGAATGCCACGCTCCAGACTGCTTCGGAGCTTTTCCACAGCATCAAGAGAGCGGATCAGTCTTCGGGATTCATCCAATGCCGCGGAGTCTCCCTCATGATGGGCATGGATCTTACGGAGCAGGCCACCGAAATAATCAGCCACTACTCCGAGTAAGAGTGAACGCTCCTGCAGGACCTCGGCCTCGGAGCTTGCCTTGAGAACCTCCTCTCGATTCTCCCAGTCTCCCTCGGTGGTCTTTCCGAAGTGAGCCTTCTCCGCTGCCAGCTCCTCCTTGGTTCTCTCGGCAGCTTCTTCGCGCACCTCCTCGATGAGGTCGCGGAACACCCGCGTGAGGCCGAAGGCAGCCGTGGCATCGGTTTTCGATCCAGGCCCGAAGAACTCAGTCAGTTTCCTCGCGAGACGTTCCTCCCTTGATCCCACCGCACGGGGAGTGGATGAATGCAGGACCACGGAGATGCAGCGCGATCGGATGGTCTCCAGCAGTGCCTCCGGGAGTTCCGTCGTGAGGATCAGGAGAGTCCCATCCGGCGGCTCTTCTAGCGTCTTCAGGAATGCATTCGCGGCCTGGGGCATGAGGCGATCCGCATCCCGGACTACCGCCACCTTGCGGGAGCCTCGCTCTGGCTTGCGGTGGATCGCATGCTCCAGTTCCCTCACCTGCTCGGTGAGGAGTTTGCGGGATTTGGATTCTGGTTCGATAGCATGGAAGTCGGGATCCTTCTCCACGGTGATTTCGCCTGAACCCAGAAAAAGAGCGGCTAGCTCATTGCCAAACTCCTGAACCCCGGATCCGGGGGATCCCGAAATCAGATAGGCATGACCGAGGCGCCCCTCCGCAAGGGCCTTCTCCAGCAGACGGAAGGCTTCTTCCCTAGTGAATGCCATGAGCCCCTCCCTGAATCTGAAAACGCTCCATCAGAACCTTCCTGATGGCAGACTCCACACTCTCCTCATCCGATGAGGCATCGATCAGTTCAAAGCGTCCGGAATGCTCCGCAGCCAGCTTGAGATAACCCTGTCGCACTGCTTCGTAGAATGATTCATTCTCCTGCTCCATACGGTCGGCGGGTCCCTTCCGCGCGGAGGCGCGGGAACGCCCCTCGGTGGCATCCAGATCCAGCAGAAGGGTCAGATCGGGAAGCGTCTCTCCCACCGCAAAGTCATTGATCCTCGATACCTCATGCGAATCCAACGCCCTCGCAACCCCCTGGTAGACCGTTGTGGAATCGAGGAACCGATCGCACAAAACAACCGCTCCTCGGGCCAGGGCAGGCCTAATGACTTCTCTCACCAACTGGGCGCGGCTGGCGGCAAACAGGAGCAACTCAGCCTCAGGCGTCATCGCTCCGGCAGACTCGTCATACTGGAGTAGATTCCGGATCGACTCGCCGATGGGAGTGCCGCCCGGCTCCCTCAGCACGACCACCTCACGTTCCAAGGAACGCAGAAATTCAGAAAGGCGACGAATCTGGGTGGATTTGCCACACCCCTCCGAACCCTCGAATGTGATGAAAAGACCGGCTTGTGCCATGAATCGTTATGATAGCGAGATACCAGAAGCATTGAAGTGCTAAAAAAACTCCCATCACTTCCCATTGGATAGACTTGGGGAATTTCTGGCCCTTCACAGGCGTATCCACAAGAATAGCTAAAAAACAATCGGATCACTCTAAGATTTAGCTATTATCCTTGTATATCAATAGATAGTATATGGATATGTCAGGATCTATACCAAGGACAAAGCTTCTCAGTAAGATTTCCCAGCGCATCCAGGAATCCCCAGCCGTGGCGTTGCTTGGAGCCCGTCAGGTAGGCAAGACCACACTGGCCAAGGAGGTGTGCGCTACGCTGGGAGACTCGACCACACTGTTTGATCTGGAGAGTCCCACAAGCCGTGCCCCTTTGGAGGCAACCCCAGAACTCACCCTTCGATCCTGCAAGGGATTGGTGGTCATCGATGAGGTGCAGCGGATGCCGGAGCTCTTCGAGATTCTGCGACCGCTCTGCGATGACTCACGCCAGTCGGGACGCTTTCTGCTTCTCGGAAGCGCCTCCCCTGATCTGGTGAAAGGCGTTTCGGAGTCACTCGCGGGACGGATCCAGTTCGTGCCGGTGCCGGGGTTCTCTCTCGAGGAGGTCAACGCGAGTCATCAGGACAAGCTCTGGCTCAGGGGAGGCTTCCCGAGAAGCTACTGTGCCGATTCCGATGCAGCGGCAGAACGTTGGATCGAAGGCTTTCGCACGACCTTTCTCGAGCGTGATATTCCTTCTCTCGGGATCAGGATCCCCCCGGCGACGCTCGGCAGATTCTGGACCATGATGGCCCATTATCATGGGCAGGTCTGGAATGCCTCGGAGATCGGCCGATCCATGGGAGTGAGCCCACTCACCGCGAATCACTATCGCGACCTGCTTTCGGGAACCTTCATGGCACGGGTTCTTCAGCCGTGGCACGAGAACATCGGCAAACGACAGGTGAAGTCTCCCAAAGTCTACCTCCGTGACAGCGGCGTGCTGAATCACCTGCTCGGAATCGAGGATATGCAGTCCCTCCGAGCCCATCCGCGCTATGGCGCAAGTTGGGAAGGGTTCGCCTTGGAGCAGACGCTGATCGCTCACGGGGAAAAGGATGCCTATTTCTGGGCCACACAAGGCGGGGCGGAACTCGACCTCCTGCTCCTGCGTGGAGGGAAGAAGTGGGGATTTGAATTCAAATGCGCCGATGCCCCATCCACCTCCAAATCAATGCACAGCGCCATCGAGAGCCTCGACCTGGAACATCTCTGGGTGCTCTATCCGGGAGAAAAGAGCTACCCCCTCACAGAGAAGATCACCGCACTCCCGCTTCGCGACATCGGAAAGATCCGGCTCAAGTAACAGAAGAGAACGTTCCTCAACTCATGAATCTCCTTAGTACCAGAGAGTGTCCTAATGGCCTCATCCCAGATCACCTCGCGAGGAGTGCTGAATGTTGCCTGAAAAGAGGATCTCATGTTGATCTACTTTCCCCTATGAACCCACAGTGACTTGGCCGTTCATGAGCATGGGGAGAAGCCAGTCGCGGAGTTGGGTGAGTTCTTGGTTTTGCTCTTGATGGTTCAGTATGGATTCATACATGGGCTCTGTGACTTTATCGAAGGTAACGAGTTGCTGTGTTGCAGGCACGACAGCGGGAGTGAAGTTAATGTCGTTTGTCACTATAGAATTAAAAACTGAGCCGCTAGATTTTGCGTGCAAATAGTCCATAAGGCTCAGCGTATGGAAGTAAAGAAAGGCGGAGCCTACTCCATCGTGGGGGGACAAGGCGTAGCAAGATTGATTCATCGCCATCTCCTTTGAGATAATCATAGCTTTTCCCACTGATCCGCGTGCGGTTATGAAAAGCGTGCCCTTAGGGTAAAGACGAGTGGAATTGTTCTTCAACCCGAGATTGGATAAATGATCCTCCGTATCGAGGCAGAATGGTTCACTCTTGGCGTCTGTCGGCGTGAAGAAAGGGACCTCCCCACCCCAGAACTCGGGTACTTTTTTGCTTGGAGTGGCACCACCGCCAATATCCGAAACAGCCAAAATATTTCCGTCAGCCCATCCCTCGGGAATCTCGCGTTTGAGCTTTTCGTTGTAGACCATCTTTCCGCCGGAAGCGCGGTAGGGTTTGCCTTCGAGCTTGGGTTTTCCCATTGCTGCGGCTTGATCGGCAGTGATCGGAAAATCAAACTGCACAAACCAGTAGTCGTAGAGCAGCTTCGCCACCCCCTCTAACTCGGCATTGATTTGGTTGTTAAGCTCGATCTTGGCATCAAGCGTTGAGAGGACCGAGACGATATTCTCCTGTTTTTTTAGTTCAGGAACTCGCATCCGAAAGGTTGGCATATCCGTAAGCGGGATCCGATCAACCGTAGCTCCTGTGATTGTATTAGCCTTTATTATATTTTGAAACTCGGGAGATAGATATGAGTAGAGAAGAAACTCAGAAGATATTTTTGAGGTATCTGGTCGTAGAATGCCCATTCTTCTGCCCAAACAGGCTTGTATGCCATCCGGCATTAAGGCCGCTTCTCCAAGTCGGGTTTCATATGAAAATAGGAGGTCTCCCTTTCTAGGAACTACCCTTTTTGTCCACTTCTCAAAATCCTTGGAACTGAGATGTGCAGACTTATTCAACTCAAGGTTTCCATTCTCAAGACTTGAGATACTGAGATAGTAGGGCCCCTTATCCGTTTTAGTAGGCGTTGCATGGGGCCCATCGAAGACTTCAGAAAAATCTCCGATTTTCAAGTATTCTGCTTTCACAGGTGCAATTTATTTAGATTCTTTTCTATCTGTGATTCCAAATCTCTAGTTTTTAGAAACAGTTTTTTTAAGGCTATTCGATGATCGGAAAGCCTCTCATCAAACTCATCTGGTGTAATATTCGCGTGCTCTACCTTGACATCAAAATACTGCCCAGCGCTCAGTGAATAGTTCTTGGCCTCGATCTCCTCGTAGCTGACGACGACGGAAAAATCCTCAATGGCTTGCTTCGCATTGAATGTCTGGATGATCCGGAGCTCCTCCTCTGAGCTAAGAAGTGTCTTCTGATTCTTTCCCTCTTTGACCTTCTCTCCAAGGTTGGAAGCGTCAATAAGGATGACATCCTCCTTATTCATAGCATCCAGGAAGAGGATCGAGACGTTGGTGCCGGTCGTGGCGAAGATGTTGCTCGGCATCGAGACGACTCCCCCGAGCATTTTATGCTTCACGAGGTGCTCTCGGATTCCCTTCTCTATGCCTGACTGGGCTGTGATGAACCCGGTGGGGACGACCACAGCCGCCCTTCCATTCTTTGCGAGGGAATGGATGATGTGTTGAAGAAAGAGAAGGTAGATAGCCATCTTGTCCTTATCCTTTTTGGGGACGTTCGGTATGCCGGCAAAGAAGCGCTGCTGGTTAGCCTTGCTGTCGAGCTGGTCGCGGAAGTCGGAGAAATCCAGCTTGAACGGCGGATTGGAGACGATGAAGTCGAACTTCCGCAGGTCATGACCGCCATCCTCTTTATGATAGGGCTCCAGGATCGTATTCCCCTGGATCACGTGGGGAATCGAGTGGACCAAGTTATTGAGGATGAGATTAAGCCGGAGCAGGCTCGAGGACTTCTGGGAGATGTCTTGGGTGTAGATGGTGCAGCGATCCTCGCCAATGGCATGGGCGAGATTCATGAGGAGGGTACCGGAGCCAGCCGAGGGGTCGTAGCAGGTGACATTCTGTACCTCTTCAGGCACAAGGCAGGAGGCCATGATCTTCGCCACGGCATGGGGAGTATAGTACTCGGCGTATTTGCCGCCTCCGTCCTTATTGTAGTCCTTAATCAGGTACTCGAAGAGGGTGGCGTAGAAGTCGAACTTCTCAGCGAAGATGTGCTCGAAGCTGAAGGGGATCAGCTTATTGATGATTGCCTTGGCAAAATCGTCACGTTGGGAAGCGACATACTGGGTGACTGCCTCGAAGAGGACGATCTTCTGGCCGTCATTGGTCATGACGGAGAAGATGTCGGAATTCAGCGTGGCGATACTCAGCAGGGTGGAATCAAGGGTAGCAGCGAAGTTGTCGTCGTTCTGCTTGCTCCACAGACTAGAGAGGAAGTGCTCGGGCCGGAGCCGAGCTGTATCAGCCCCGAGCTGCATGAGGAGTAGCTCGTATTCGTCCGCTGACTTTTGATGGAGGGCCTCCTCCCAAGATTCAGCCTTGGTAAGCGAAGGCTCAATCCGCTTCACCTCGTGGGCGAATTTGTCGTTCAGGAACTTGTAGAGGAAGATCTGAGTGATGATCTTGAACTCGTTACCGTCGTTTCCGAGGCCGTAGTTGGCACAGACGCCTTTAAGGTCGTCGATGAGGGCGGTCGCCCTTGTTTTGAATTCTTGGGATGTCATGCGGCTTGGACGCCGTGAAATTCAGCCAGGTACTCCTTCATGACGAGGGAGTTAATGAACTGGGTGCTTTCCGCGGTCAGGGGAAGGTGGTGTTTGTTTTTGAGCTGGTCGATGATGATTCGTGTCATCTCGGCCTTCGCAAAGGCTTCGTTGGTCAGGATTCGGGAGTTCTGGGAGATACGAGCGTCGGCCTCGGCCTTGAAGGCGCTGAGGGCCTCGAAGAGCTTCCTCTCATTGTCGGTTGGCTCGCCTTTCTCTAGGAGGCGCTTATGGAGGCGGGCGTACTTTTCGTCATTCGCGTATTTAGCCCGCAACAACTGGTTCTTGCGCTCCAACTCTCGGGCTCGGACATCAATTCCTTTCAGGGTGGCGATGTTTTGAACCATTTCCCCCTGGGAGATCTCAGAGAGGTTTTTCTTCAGGAAGATGCGCTCGAGCTCTTCCTTCAGGGTTATGAAGGCTGGATCACCAGGGTCGAAGTTGCCACCTAGCCCCTCGCGGGTGCGTCGAAGGTTTTCCCTCAGCTCGTCAGCAATCACCATCTCAGACTCGGAGACCTTGCGGAACTTGAAGAGAATATCCTCAAGGGCGATGTTCAGGATGTTCACGTTCTCATCAGCATGCTCGAGGGCTTCGCGCTGATTGAGAAGTGCCAGGCGGTTGTTTGCCTCGGTAAAGAGCTGATTGAGCTTCCGAAAATCAAGCTGGGCGAGGAGTTCGTAGCGGCCAGAGAGACGAATCAGGTTGTAGAGGCTCTTGGCATCGTTGAGAGCCTTGAGAATCGTGCGCATCTCGGATCGGTCCTCGATCTGACTGATCTGCTGTGAAAAGGTCTCGGCATTTCCAATGTCGAAGTGAAAGAGGGCATCCTTGATCGCATCGATGTCCGCGATGATCTCCTCCTCGGTCTTGAAGAGATTGGAGTAGTTCTGCAGCTCGTCACCCAACTCTGACTGGAGCTCGTCGAAGTAGTCCTTATTGGTCTTTTCGAACTCTGAAGTGATATCGACGAAATCTACAACGTAGCCGTAGCGGTGCGATTTATAGGGTCTATTCACCCGTGTGAGGGCCTGGAGAAGGTTGTGGTCCTTGATCGTACGACCAAGGTAGAGCTTTTTCAGCCGGGCTGCGTCAAACCCCGTGAGAAGCATGTTGTAGACAAAGAGGATATCGATCTTCCCCTCCTTGAATTTCTCCACAAGGGTCTTTCGCTCCTCCTTGGTGCCTGCATCATGAAGAATGAGGGCGCATGAGGTGACCGTGCGATCGGGAAGCGCGTAGAGGGAGGGAGGCTCTGCGGCATAGGCGAGCGGAACATCCTCAGCAATCATCGGAGAGCTCAGGGAGGCATATTTCTTCTCAAACAGCCGAGCCATCTCTCTCGCCTGCTCTGCAGAATCACAAATGACCATGGCTCCCACTGACGTGTCGCCCTTCATGAGCCGAGCATTTTCAAAATCATCAACGATGTAGGTAAGCATCGGATCAACGAACTTCTCGTGAGCGTAGAGAAGGGTTCGGTTGTTACTACCCTTCAGCACCTTGATCTGCTCAAGAGCCTCTTTGAGTTCAAGTTTGTACTGCGTCTCGATCTCTTCCCTGATCAGACGGAGGGTATAGCCGTCGGCTACCGAGCGATTGTAGTAGTACTTGTGAATGTAATCCCCGAAGAGTACTCGAGAGTTGTAAGTCTTTTTTCCAGAAGGGGTCCCATCGGATTGTTTCTGAGCAGGGAGTGCCGCCTTGAGCAGAGGGGTGCCGGTGAGTCCTATTTTGATGGCGTCAGGATCGGATTGGTTGAGATTCGCAAGGAAGCTACCCTCGGGGTTGTAGCTCCGGTGGACTTCATCCAGAAAGTAGATCCTCTGAAGGCCTAGGGCGTAATCCGTTCCCCTGATGACATCGGGGTCATCCTCGAAGCGCTGGATGTTCACGACGGTAATCTCCGGCTTTCCTGAGTCGTTGTGGATCGCCAAGCTCGACTTGATGTCAGCGGCAAACTCTTCCTTGGAACTGATGTTGTGGACAATCAGCCCCCGACTCCGAAACTCCCGGCTGGCCTGATCGAGAAGATCGAGGCGATCGACGATGAAGTAGAATTTTGGAATGGTCTCTTTCTTCCGAAAATAGTCGGTGAGGTGATGAACATTGTAGAAGGCCAAAGCCGTCTTCCCACTACCCTGTGTGTGCCAGATGATGCCTTTGCGGACTCCCTGATCGATTTTCTGGGCAATCGCCTTGGTGGCGAATATCTGGGGGTACCGCATGATGTGTTTCTCGATACCGGCTTCAGTCCGCACATAGGCGATCCCATAGCGGAGGAGGAAGGCCAAGCGATCACGGGATAAGAGGGAGGTGCTGAGGCGGTTGGTGGGGGTGCCCTGTCTCTTATTGGTCTCGAACTCAGGCGAGTGTCTGATGCTGATGAGATTGTTGTCTGAGAGAACAAAATCTTCGGTTCCCTGGGAGAGCGGTCCCAGTATCTCGTCGAGGTTCAGGCTCTCTTCCTCACGGAAGTAATTGAACTTGGGCTCCGAATAGGAGGTGGATGCGTAGAATGCTCCCTCGAGAGGCTCAGGCGAACCATCGTCGTACTCCATGTTGTTCGAGAACACCATGAGCTGGGTGGCATTGATGAAGCGTCGGAATTTGGGGTTCTGAAATCGCGTGGCGATTCGTTTACGCTCGGCGAGAATGCCATCGCGGTTGTTGGGTTTCTTCACCTCGATGAAAACGAGAGGAAGTCCATTGACCAGCAGAGTGATGTCAGGGCGGAACTCTTCGTCATCCTTCTTACAGGTGTACTCGGTCACCACATGGAAGGAGTTCCGATTGAAATTGTCGAAGTCGATAATCTTCAATCCAGAGGTTTGGGTAATCCTCTCGTAGAACTGCTTACCCAGATCCTCGTTGTCCAAGAGGAGATCCAGCTTTGACAGCTCGTTGTCGATCTCGTGAGTCGAGGCCTGGGGATTCAGGGAGGAGACGCTCTTGCGAAAAATCGAGGGGACGATGTTGCTCGACGCATCCCACTCCAGCCCCTTTAGGGACAGATAGGTGTAGCCCAGCCTCGTGAGATGGAGGATAGCTGGGATCTTGACCCTGGAATCCTCGTTAAACTTCATGAATCAAAATGAGAAGTGACTTCATATGGTCCATTGAATCCAAAAACGGTGTCCGACAGATAACGCTCAGAAAGGCGAATGACGAGAAGGGAATGGATTAGTATTCATGGTTCGAATCCATACAAGCCTATCATCTCGAACAGACACAGAGTGTCCTAGCTGCCTGCCTGTCCTCGGTCAGGGCGACGGTAATTTGATGCCAGAGTTAGGCGGCCAAGCGCAGCTGTAGTGCACTACTGCAAGCGCAGGCCAACGCCACTATGGCGCAAAGGACCAAGCCCTAGCTTCTACATCCGCTCGGGGACACCAATCCCCAGCAGCGAAAGGCCAGATTTCAGTAGTTCTGCCGTGATTCCAGCCAACGTCAGTCTGGAAGAGCGGACTGGATCTTCTGATTTCAGAATCGGACACGCCTCGTAGAAGCTGTGGAAGGCATTCGCTAGTTCGTAGAGATAGAGACAGAGGAGATTCGGGCGCTGGTCATCCAGAACGGCGTGCAGCACCTCTCCGAACTTGAGGATCTGGAGAGCGAGGGCACGCTCAGCCGGGTCGGCAATGACAATGGGAGCTGACTCCAAGGAGATCCCCTCGGTCTCTGCCTTCCTGAAGATAGAGCGGATGCGGACGTAGGCATTCTGAAGGTAGGGGGCGGTATTCCCCTGAAAGGAGAGCATCTTCTCCCAGGAGAAGACATAGTCGGTAAGCCGGTGCTGCATCAGGTCGGCGTATTTCACGGCACCGAGGCCGATGAGGCGGGCGATCTCCAACTGCTCGGCCTTGGGAAGATCGGGGTTCTTCTCCGCAACGACAGCCAGGGCCCGCTCCATCGCTTCGTGAAGCAGTCCCCCCAGTTCGACATTCTCGCCGGAGCGGGTCTTCATCATCTTGCGGTCCTCGCCTAGGATACTGCCGAAGGCGATGTGACGGAGGTCGGTGGTGATACCCATCCTACGCCCCGCGGCAAAGACCTGCTCGAAATGAAGCTGCTGCGGTGCTCCTGTTACATACCAGACGGAGTCGGGCTTCCAGCGCTGCTCTCGGTACTCGAGGGTGGCCAGATCAGTCGTGCCATAGAGGAAGCCTCCGTCGCTCTTGCGGATGAGGCACGGCTTTTCCTCAAGAGCGGGAATATCGGGGAAGAAAATACAGACGGCTCCTTCGCTGACTTGTGCGATGCCCTCTGCAAGCAAGCGGTCCACCAAGGGAGCGAGGGCGTCGTTGTAGAAGCTCTCTCCCAATCGCTCATCGAAGCTGATGTCGAGCAGTCCGTAGAGACGCTCAAATTCCTTCCAAGAGAGGGCAACGGCTTGCTTCCAGATCTCGAGGTTCTCGACATCCCCCTGCTGGAGCTTCACCAGCTCATGGCGGACAATTTCCTTCAGAGCAGGGTCATTCTCCTCCAGCGCATTGACCTCGCGGTAAAGTCTGACGAGTTCATCAATCGGGGTCTGCTCCAGCGCCTCGCGGTTGAGTAGGTGCTTCCAGCCGTAGATCACCTTCCCGAACTGGGTGCCCCAGTCGCCGATGTGGTTGTCAGTAATGACGTGGTGGCCGAGATGACTGGCGATCCGGGCGAGGGAGTCCCCCAAGATCGTGCTGCGGATATGGCCGACATGCATCGGCTTGGCGACATTCGGCGAGCTGAAATCGATGATGATGGTCTTCGGCATCTTCAACGATTCGACACCGAGATGCTTGTCGTTCCGAACGACATTGACGGCCTCAGAAAGGGCTGTGTCGAGCATCTTGAAATTGATGAATCCTGCACCGGCCACCGTCGGCGGTTCGCAGAGATCCTCAACTTTCAGATGAGTAAGGATGGAGGCCGCTACTTCACGGGGATTCTTCTTCAATGCCTTCGCGGCTACCATCGCCGCATTTGTTTGAAAATCCCCAAAGCGTGTGTCGGCAGCAGGAGTTACGACCGCCAGCGAGTCATCGATTCCTGCGGCACGCAGTGCGGCGGCAAGGCGGTCGCTGAGGGTGGAGGGGAGAGACATGGGAAAAGAGAGGGATGAAACTTGAGACCTGAAAGCTGAAGGTTCTGAATTCAGACCACAACGATCCGGTAGCAGATATGAATTGATTCTAGCCGGAATGGACTTTAGGAGGAAGCCACTTCGCCTAAAAGGTCTTGAGGTGGAACTTAGAAGATCCCAGTGATCCCAGATTCTTTTCAGGTTTCAAGTTTCAGGTCTCATCCTTCGCTGTCAGCCCAGCTGACAAGAACGCCTACTGCGTCTTTCGGTCGAAGACTGAAAGGATGGCCTTGGCGTCGCTCGCTTCCGCAAGGTCCGAGCGAACGGCGGGATCGTTCAAGAACTTGGCTATAGCGGCCAAGGTCCTGAGATGTGTCTGAAATTGATCTTTCGGCACCAGGAAAAGAACAATGAAGTGTACGGGCTTGTTGTCCAGGGACTCAAAATCGATCCCGGTCTTGGAGCGACCGAAACAGGCGGTCACCTCGGGGACAGCGTCGCAACTGGCATGGGGGATCGCGATCCCGAAACCGATCCCGGTGCTCATCGTCTCCTCGCGGTGACGCAGTGAGACGATCGCCTCATCCCTGTGAGCAACGTCCAATTGTCCCTCCTCAACAAGCCGGTTCACGATCTCCTCGATGGCCTGCCACCGATCAGTGGCAACCATCTCGGGTATGATCAGTTCCTCGGAGAGGAGGCTTGCGAGTGTCATAGAAGGAGATCCCGCAAAAGGGAACAAACGGATCTAAAAGAGCGTTTTTATGCCTGTTCTTCGAGAGGGGCCTCGCCCGACTCTTCGCCCAAACCGTAGCGGACAAAGCGACTGATCACGATCTTGTCGCTCAGTTCCTTCTCCTTGGTAGCTACGAGATCCTTGACGCTGATGTCAGGGTTCTTGATGCAAGCCTGCTCGAGGAGACACGTCGTGCTGTAGAACTTGTCCATCTTCCCATCGACGATCTTCTCAACGATATTCTCGGGCTTGCCGGCGACCTGTGCTTTGTAGATCTCACGCTCTGAAGCCACAAGAGATGCATCCACCTCATCGCGGGAGACGCAGGTAGGATGCGCGGCGGCGATCTGGAGTGTGATGTCCTTCACGAAATCGCGGAATCCCTCGTGCTGAGCCGTGGCTTCCAAGCCGCAGCTGATCTCCACGAGCACGCCCACCTTGCCCTGAAGATGGATGTAGGAAGCCACAAGGCCCCCATTGCCCTGTCCGATCTGAAAGCGGGCAAAACGGCGGATGACCATATTCTCGCCGAGAGCAGCAATCTTGGAAGCAATCGCGTCCTTGAAAAGTACGCCGGATGATGTAGGCACCTCCAGTAGGCTCTCGACGCTCTCAGCCTTGGCGGCGGCGATCTCCTCGCTGATTTCCTTGGTGAAACTTGTGAAAATCTCGTTCTTGGCAACAAAGTCGGTCTCGCAGTTGATCTCAACAAGCACGCCCACCTTGCCAGTTGGCTGGATGAAAGCGACGACCGCTCCCTCCTTGGCATGGCGAGAGGCCTTCTTGCCGGCGCTGGCGATGCCCTTCTGGCGCAGGAGAGACTCGGCCTTCTCGATGTCGCCGCCCGCCTCGGTGAGAGCGCGCTTGCAGTCCATCATGCCGGCGTTGGTCTTCTCGCGGAGAGCCTTGACGATTGCTGGTGTGATATCAGCCATGGTTATAAGCGGTTATTCTAGGAATGGTTGGTTTAAGTAAACGAGTTGCTTCGGTCCTGGCTTATTCAGCCACGGCAGCAAGCTCTTCGGTCTCGGTAGGGGCGGCGATAGGGGCTCGCGCACCAACACGGGACTTGGCGATCACATCGACCAGCTTCTGAAGAATGATGCGGATCGCGCGGATCGCGTCGTCGTTACCCGCGATGGGATAGTTTATCTCCTCGGGGTTGCTGTTGGAGTCGACAATGGCAACGATGGGGATACCAAGGCGGCGGGCCTCTGCGACCGCAATCGTCTCCTTGACGGTGTCGATAATGACGATGACATCCGGCTGCTTGTCCATGTCGAGGACTCCCTCGAGATTGTGGCGGATGCGGGTGGCTTCGCGACGCAGGGCGGAAGCCTCGGCCTTGTTGATCTTGTTGAATCCAGCGCTCTTTTCGAGGGCCTCAAAGTCACGGAGCTTGGAAACGCTCTTGCGGATGGTGACGAGGTTGGTGAGGGTGCCACCGAGCCAACGCTGGTTGACATAGTACTGTCCACAGGCCTGCGCAGCCTCTTTCACAGCCTCCTGGGCCTGCTTTTTGCAGCCCACAAAGAGGATCTTGCCGCCACGGCCCGAGATGTCTGCGAGGAACTCTCCTGCCTTGGCGAGCTGCTCGACCGTCTTGGAAAGGTCGATGATGTGGATGGAGTTTTTCTCCTCAAGGATGAAATCCCGCATACGGGGATTCCAGCGCTTGGTCTGGTGACCATAATGGACACCGGCTTCGAGGAGTTCGGTCATTGCTTCTACGGACATGGGAATGCGTGGTTTTTAGGGCTTTGTTGCTGATTAATTGATTACAGGGAGGCTTCTTCGGCTTCCTCATCACCCTCAAACAGTGAGGGTTCTCCGAGGTGGACCAGATCAAAGTTGCGATTCGACTTGAAGCCGGTTCCCGCAGGGATGAGGTGACCCATGATGACGTTCTCCTTGAATCCGCGGAGTCTGTCAGACTTGCCGAGGGTGGCTGCTTCGGTGAGAACACGCGTTGTGTCCTGGAAGGATGCGGCAGAGATGAAGCTGTCGGTCTCGAGTGAGGCCTTGGTGATACCCAGCAGAACTGGGGCCGCTTCCGCGGGCTTTCCACCCTTGGAGCTGACGCGCTCGTTCTCACCCTCGAACTCGAGGCGGTCGATCTGATCGCCCCAGAGTAAGGTGGTGTCGCCCTGATCGGTAATCTTCACCTTGCGGAGCATCTGGCGGACAATGATCTCGATGTGCTTGTCGTTGATCTCGACGCCCTGAAGACGATAGACCTCCTGGACTTCGTTGAGCAGGTGCTCCTGAAGCTCCTGGGGTCCGCAGACATCGAGGATCTCATGCGGGACGACGGGACCTTCGGTGAGTTGCTGGCCCTTCTTCACGAAGTCACCCTTGAAGGCGATGATATGCTTGGAGAGAGGAATGAGGTGCTCTTCTTCGGATCCGGTCTGCGGATCACGGACGATGAGCTTGCGCTTGCCACGGACCGTTCCACCAATGTCGACGACGCCGTCGATGCGGGCGATCTCGCAGGCATCCTTTGGACGGCGAGCTTCGAAGAGCTCGGCGACACGCGGCAGACCGCCGGTAATGTCCTTGGTCTTGGCGATCTTACGCGGAGTCTTGGCCAGACGCTGACCAGCCTGGACTTTTTCGCCTTCCTTGCACTCAAGGTGAGCTCCAGCGGGAATGGAGTAGCTGGCCACGACCTCCTTCTTGTCATCGACGATGACAATCTGCGGATGGAGATCGTCCTTGTGCTCGATAAGCACTGTGCCCATGACGCCAGTCTCGTCGTCAACTTCCTTGCGGATGGTGACGCCGGCAATCATGTCGCGGAATTCGATCTTACCTGACTTCTCTGTAATGACAGGAACGTTATACGGATCCCATTGGACAAAGGTTTCCCCCTTCTTGACGGTTCCACCGTCGGCGATCGAGAACACGGAGCCGAGTACCACGGGGTAACTCTCAAGCTCGCGGCCATCCTTGCCGTGGACACCCACGGTGCCGTTCTTGGAGAGCACAATGAAGGTGCCGTCCAGAGCCTTGACTGCACGAAGGTCACTGTAGCGGAGAACACCGTCGTTCTTTGCCTTGATGATCGGCTGCTTGAAGGTCTGGCTGGCCGTTCCACCGACGTGGAAGGTACGCATCGTGAGCTGGGTTCCCGGCTCACCGATCGACTGGGCGGCGATGATGCCAACAGCTTCACCGAGACCGATCATAAGACCGTTGGCGAGGTTCCTGCCGTAGCACTTAGCGCAGACGCCGCGTTTGTTCTCACAGGTGAGAACGGAGCGGATCTTGAGTTGTTCGTGGCCGACCTTGTCGAGTGCGGCAGCGATCTCTTCATCGATAAGCTGGTTGGCCTTGATGATCGCGGAATTGTTAATGGAATCCTTGACGGTCTCGCAACTGACGCGGCCGATGATGCGTGTGGCCAAGGAGACGACTTCCTCGTCACCCTCGTAGATCGGGCGGACAACGATGCCGTTGACGGTACCGCAATCCTCGGTGGTGATGATGACGTCCTGGGCTGCATCGACCAGTTTGCGGGTGAGATATCCGGAATCGGCGGTCTTGAGCGCCGTATCGGCGAGTCCCTTACGGGCGCCGTGGGTCGAGATGAAGTATTCGAGCACGGAGAGACCCTCGCGGAAGTTCGAAAGAATCGGGCGCTCAATGATCTCGCCGGATGGCTTGGCCATGAGTCCGCGCATACCGGCCAACTGCTTGACCTGCGTGCGGTTGCCTCGGGCACCGGAGTCGACCATCATGAAGACAGGATTGGCCTCTGGGCGTCCGTCATTATGCTCGAGCGTGCGGAAAAGGGCGTTGGCGATTTCTTCACCGGTGTGGGTCCAGATGTCCTGCACCTTGTTTTTGCGCTCACCGTCGGTGATGATTCCGCGGCGGTACTGTTTCTGAACTTCGGCAATCTGCTTCTGAGCACTCTCGATGAGAACAGCCTTCTCCTTCGGAATGATCATGTCGTTGATACCGATGGAGGCTCCGGCGCGGGTCGCCTCACGGAAACCGAGCTCCTTGAGCTTGTCCAGAGTCTCAACGGTACGGGCCTGACCAACGGCCTTGTAGCAGCGCCAGATGATGTCGGAGAGCTGCTTCTTGCCTGCAACCTTGTTGTAGAAACCAAGCTCACTGGGCCAGATCTGGTTGAAGAGAACACGGCCGACTGTGGTCTCGATAACAGCAAGCTCCTCGTTACCATAGACCGTCTTCAATCCACGATCGGGATTCTGAAAGCGGATGCGGGTGTGGATCTTGACGCTCTTTTCCGAGAGGGCTAGCTCAACCTCGCTGGATTCAGCGAAAAGGGGAAGGCGAGCCTCGGATGATTTTGCATCCTTGGTGCCGACATTGCGCGGATTCTGCGTGAGGTAATAGCAGCCGAGCGGGATGTCCTGCGATGGATTGGTGATCGGCTTGCCGCTGGAAGGCGAGAAGATGTTGTTCGGCGCCAGCATCAGGGTTCGAGCCTCAAGCTGAGCCTCGATGGAAAGCGGGACGTGAACGGCCATCTGGTCACCATCGAAGTCGGCGTTGTAAGCCGTGCAAACGAGCGGGTGAACACGGATTGCCTCTCCTTCGATCAGAATCGGCTCGAAGGCTTGGATTGAGAGACGGTGGAGGGTAGGTGCACGGTTCAGGAGAACAGCGTGTCCCTTGGTGACCTCTTCCAGGATGTCCCAAACCTCGGGGGTCTGGCGCTCAATGAGCTTCTTGGCACTGCGTACGGTGTGCACGTAGCCGAGTTCCTTCAATCGGCGGATGATGAAGGGCTCGAAGAGAACAAGCGCCATCTTCTTGGGAAGTCCGCACTGATTGAGCTTGAGCTCGGGTCCGATGACGATGACCGAACGACCGGAATAATCGACGCGCTTACCGAGCAGGTTCTGACGGAAGCGGCCTCCCTTGCCCTTGAGCATGTCGCTGAGGGACTTGAGGGGGCGATTAGCGGCGCCGGTGACGGCACGGCCGTGGCGACCGTTATCATAGAGGGCGTCGCAGGCTTCCTGGAGCATGCGCTTCTCGTTGCGGATGATGACCTCGGGGGTCTTCAGCTGGAGAAGGGTGCGAAGACGGTTGTTGCGGTTGATGACGCGGCGGTAGAGATCATTGAGATCCGATGTCGCGAAACGGCCACCCTCGAGAGGAACGAGGGGACGCAGATCGGGAGGGATGACGGGCAGAACGCTCAGGATCATCCACTCGGGACGGGTCTTGGATTCCATGAATCCCTGAACAAGCTTGAGACGCTTCGCAAGCTTCTTGCGGATCTGCTTGCTCTTGGTCTGGGTCATCTGCTTTTCGATCACCTGCTGCTCCTCGAGCAGGTCCAGGTTCTCAAGCAGCTTGCGGATAGCCTCGGCGCCCATGCCAGCGGTGAAGTCTTCGCCATACTGGTCCTCGGCCTCACAGTACTCGGTCTCGGTCAGGAGCTGGCCTTTCTCGAAGGGAGTCTTGCCCGGATCGATCACGATGTAATCCTCGTAATAGATGACGCGCTCAAGCTGACGACCTGTCAGGTCGAGCATGAGACCGATGCGTGAAGGCATGCATTTGTAGAACCAAATATGGGAGACAGGCACGGCCAGATCGACATGGCCCATGCGCTCGCGACGGACACGGCTCAGGCAGACCTCAACACCACAACGGTCGCACACGACGTTCTTGTGCTTGACGCGCTTGTACTTGCCGCAGGAGCACTCCCAGTCCCGGGTGGGACCGAAGATGCGCTCGCAGAAGAGACCACCCTTCTCGGGCTTGAAGGTCCGGTAATTGATGGTCTCCGGATTCTTGACTTCGCCTTTGCTCCAACCGCGGATGGTCTCCGGATTGGCGACGGTGATCCCGACCTCGTCGAAAGAGGCCTTGATGGGATCCGCCAGAAGGTCGGGTGCTACTGCAAGTGCTGTGTCGCTCATGGTAAGTGGAATGCTGCTGGCTTGGTGAGTGGTATGATCTGCTTCGCGTGTGCCTGGTCGCTTGGGTTAAGCGGCGGTATCGATGAAGGAACGGGCTTCGTCCTTTTTGCCGACGCGGACATCGAGTCCGAGTCCCTGCATTTCCTTGATGAGCACGTTGAAGGACTCGGGGATACCGGCCTCCAGGGAGTTGTCACCCTTGACGATACTCTCGTAGATACGCGTACGGCCCTGCACATCGTCGGACTTGACGGTGAGCAATTCCTGCAGCGTGTAAGCGGCGCCATAGGCCTCGAGTGCCCAGACTTCCATCTCTCCGAAACGCTGGCCTCCGTACTGAGCCTTACCACCGAGCGGCTGCTGGGTGACGAGGGAGTAGGGACCGACGGCACGGGCGTGGATCTTGTCGGCCACGAGGTGACCGAGCTTGAGCATGTAGATGATGCCGACAACGACCTCCTGATCGAACGCCTCGCCGGTACGACCGTCAAAGAGCTGCGACTTGCCGTTCTCCTGAATCCAGGAGAATCCCTCTTTCTGACCGGCTTCCTTGAGGTACTCGCGGATGCGGCTCTCGGGAATTCCGTCGAAGACGGGGGTGGCAACCTTGAAACCGAGGGCCTTGGCCGCGACACCCAGATGGGTTTCGAGAACCTGACCAACGTTCATACGGCTAGGCACACCGAGCGGGTTGAGCACGATATCGACGGGGGTACCGTCGGAAAGGAAGGGCATGTCCTCCTCGGGAACAATCTTGGCGACAACGCCCTTGTTACCGTGGCGGCCTGCCATCTTGTCACCGACAGAGAGCTTGCGCTTGCTGGCAATGAAGACCTTGACCTGCTTGATGATACCGGGATCGACATCATCACCACTCTCGACGCGGCCGAGATTCTCTTCCTTCTCGTTATCGAGGTCGGCGAAGCGGTGCTCGAACTGTCCGATGATCTCGCGGATCTTGTTGCGGATCGGGCTCGGATCGATCTCGACCACATTGTAGACGCCGGCCAGCTTGCGCAGGAGCATCTTGGTGATCTTGCGGTTGGCTGGGATGATGATCTCTCCTGACTCGCCGTTGACGACGTCGAGCGGGATCTTCTCGCCGAGGAGCACGTTGGCCAGGCCTTCCGTGAGCTGCTCGAAGAGTTCTTCCTTACGCTTCTTGTTGTCGTCCTGGATCATCTTTTGCTGACGCTTCGACTCGGATGGGGTCATCTTGATCTTAGCGGCCTTCTCCTTGGAGGAGACGCGTACGTCCATGACAATGCCGTAGGTTCCGGACGGAACGGTGAGGGAGGTGTCCTTCACATCGGCTGCCTTCTCGCCGAAGATGGCGCGCAGGAGGCGCTCCTCAGGAGCCAGCTCGGTCTCACTTTTCGGAGTGATCTTTCCAACAAGGATATCGCCCGGCTTCACCTCGGCGCCGATGCGGATGACTCCGTCGGGTCCAAGGTTCAGAAGAGCTTCCTCGCTAACATTCGGGATGTCACGAGTGATTTCCTCAGGCCCAAGCTTTGTATCACGGGCCCCAATCTCGAACTCGTCGATGTGGATGGAGGTGTAGACATCCTCCTTGACCACTCGCTCGGAAATCATGATGGCGTCCTCGAAGTTGTAACCGTTCCAGGGCATGAAGGCGACGAGCACGTTGCGGCCGAGCGCGAGCTCTCCGTTCTCCGTGTTCGGACCGTCTGCAAGCACGTCACCCTTCTTGATCACCTGGCCCTTCTTGACGATGGGCTTCTGGTTGATGCAGGTGCTGCTGTTGGAGCGCATGAACTTGCGCAGGTCATAGACGTGCACGCCGTTCTCGGGATCATCCTTGATCTTCTTCTTCCCCTCGGGAAGCTCGCCATCCTTGGTAACAATAATGCGCAGTGCGTCCACGGAAGCGATCTTGCCGTTCGACTCGGAAACAATCACCGCACGCGAATCACGGGCGACGCGTCCCTCCATTCCGGTCCCGATAATCGGGGCATCGGAGATGAGGAGCGGCACACCCTGGCGCTGCATGTTTGAGCCCATGAGCGCACGGTTGGCGTCATCGTGCTCGAGGAAGGGGATAAGACCCGCGGCTACTGAAACGAGCTGCTTCGGAGAGACATCCATATACTGGATCTTCTCGGGCTCAATCTCGACGAAGTCTCCGCGGTAACGCGAGGAAACCGTCTCGCCAAGGAATTTCCCCTTACTGTCGAGGGGTGAATTCGCCTGAGCAATGTAGAAGTTCTCGTCACGGTCACCGGTGAGGTACTCGATCTCGTCGGTTACCTTGCCATTGATGATCTTGCGGTACGGGGTCTCGATGAATCCGAAGTCGTTCACACGGGCGTACGTGCTCAAGGAGCTGATCAGACCAATGTTCGGACCTTCAGGGGTCTCGATCGGGCAGATGCGGCCGTAGTGGGATGGATGGACGTCGCGAACCTCGAATCCAGCGCGCTCACGGGAGAGACCTCCAGGCCCAAGAGCCGAGAGACGGCGCTTGTGGGTGAGCTCGGAGAGCGGGTTCGTCTGATCCATGAACTGGCTCAGCTGGGAACGGCCGAAGAAATCACGCACGACGGCGCTCAGGGACTTCGGATTGATCAGCTTCTGAGGCGTGATGTGATCGACGGAAGGATCGTAGAGGGCCATGCGCTCGCGGACGAGACGCTCCGTGCGGGAGAGTCCCACGCGGCACTGGTTGGCAAGCAGTTCTCCGACCGTACGGACACGGCGGCTGCCGAGGTGATCGATATCATCGAGCATCCCGTCACCTTTGCGAAGCTTGAGAAGATAACGCATCGACTCAACGATATCTTCCTTGCGAAGGACACGGTCATCGATCTTAGGATCAAGACCAAGCTTCTGCTGGATCTTGTGACGGCCAACGCGACCGAGGTCGTAGCGCTTGGAGTCAAAGAAGAGGCGCTTGAGCATGCCTCGGGCATTCTGCACTGTCGGAGGATCGCCGGGACGGAGCTTGCGGTAGATGTCCTTGAGTGCCTCTTCCTCGCTGTGGGCGGGATCGCGCTTAAGGGACTTGACGATCGTATCGTCATCCTTCGTGTCGATGACCTTGACTGAGTTGTGTCCGGCACGGATCAGATCGCGAATGACGGCGGGAGTCAGGGGCTCGTAGGCACGGGCAATAATCGCGTCGCCCTCGCGGACATCAGCGAGCAGGACCTTGGTGCCGATTTCCTCTTCGTCGAGTTTGTCCGAGAGCTTGAGGCTTTCGATCTTGTAGAAGAGAGCTGCAATCTCCTCGTCCGTAGGGAATCCAAGTGCGCGCAGGAAGGTGGTCGCAAGGAACTTGCGACGGCGCTTGCGGCGGTCAAGATAGACATAAAGAAGGTCATTCGTGTCGAACTGCACCTCGGTCCAAGAACCCCGGTCGGGAATGATCCGGAAACCAAAGAGCAGTTTTCCGTTGAGGTGAATATCGGACTCAAAGCAGATGCCTGGAGAACGGTGAAGCTGGCTGACCACGACGCGCTCGGCACCATTGACCATGAAGGTTCCGGACTTGGTCATGAGAGGGATCTCACCCATGTAAACCTTTTCTTCCTTAGTGGACTTTTCGTCCTTGTACCGGAAGGTGACGTAAAGGGGAGCGCTGTAGGTCTCTCCCTCGATCTGGCATTCAAAAGGGCCGATCTTCGGCTCGTCCATGTGATAGCTCACAAAATCAAGCGAGGATTTCTCCTCGAAGCCATAGATCGGGAAGAATTCACGGAAGACGGCCTGAAGGCCTACGTTCTTTCGCTTGGAGGGCTCGACGCCTGTCTGGAAAAACTCCTCGTAGGACTTGATCTGCAGTTCGATGAGGTTGGGCGGTTGGATGGCCTCGTAGAGTTTTCCGAAGTTGATTCTTTCAGACATGGTACAGGATCTTGGGTGGCGATACGGGTTGCCTTAATGGCGGTCCTTTCTTTGCCGGCTAGCGCCGACGGAAAAGGGAGAGCGGTAAGAGTGTTGTGGACTCCGGGGAGGAACTGGAAAAACGGTAGGCAAAAGAGCCGCCAGCTGTGGGATCCCCAAAAGAAACATGGAAATCCGCGCGGGCGGCGAAGGGATGTGATTGACTAAGCTTCTTGTGACCGTGTTGCAGGGCTCGGGACAGGTGGAACTTTTCGTTGTACGCCCTTCCGTCCATCGTGTCAACCGGGAAAACCCAGTTGACAACGATAAACGGAAATGAATGGCGTGTGTAGTCGGAGACTACTTGATCTCGACCTTGGCTCCAGCGGCCTCGATCTTCTTCTTGATCTCCTCGGCCTCTTCCTTGGTGGCGCCTTCCTTGATAGCCTTGGGAGCGCTCTCGACAAGGGCCTTTGCCTCTGCGAGGCCGAGTCCTGGGACTGCGGCGCGGACTTCCTTGATGACGCCGATCTTGTTGGATCCGACATCCTTAAGGATCACGTCGAAGGCGGTCTTCTCTTCGGCTGCTGCGGCGGGCGCGCCTGGTGCACCGCCAGCGGCGGCGACGGCTACGGGAGCGGCGGCGCTCACGCCCCACTTCTCTTCGAGGGCCTTCACGAGGTCGGCGATCTGGAGGACGGTGAGATTACTGAGCTGTTCTACGATTGCGGTGTTGTCAGACATGGTGTTGTTTGGATTTTGATGCTGTCGCGTCCCGAAGCCTCAGGACATTTGAGTCCGGCAGCTGCCGGACCGACAGGTCATCGTGTTGTGTTTCCTTCACCCGTCGTGGCTTCGTACGCCGGGAGAAATTATTTTTGGTTAAAAGGTTGAAATAGGGACTGCAGACTCTGCTTGCTAGGCGGCCGGGGCCTCCGTTGGGGCGGCTTCCTCAACTGCGGTGGTTTCTGCTGATGGGACTTCTGCAGCAACTTCGACAGCTGGAGCTACGGGAGCCTCCACAGCAGCAACTGCGGGGGTTTCCACAACTTCTGGAGCAGGGGCGGCAGGAGCTTTCTCCGCCATGGCCGCGAGAACGCGTGCCAGACTGGCGGCTGGTTCGTTGAGCGTGCGCACCAGCTTGGTGGCAGGGCTGAGCAGAAGACCGAGGAGCTGTGCCTGAAGAACTTCCTTCGGGGGAAGGTCGGCGAGAGCAATCACCTCAGCAGTCTCGAGGATGGCGTTATCGAGGATAGCAACACGGATTGTTGGCTTCTCAAACTCTGCGGCAAAGGTCTTGAGGATCTTAGCGGCGGCGCAGATGTCCTTCTCGCCGACAACAAAAGCCGTCTGACCTACCAGGTGGGCATCCAAATCAGGCAGGCCGGCGTCCTTAATGGAACGGCGGAGGAAGGTGTTCTTGATGACGGTCAGCGTGGCTCCAGCGCCACCGAGGCGGTTGCGGAGTTCTGCAAAGTGATTCACGTTCATCCCGCCGTATTCGACGACGATGAGGAAGGGAGAGTTGTTGAGGCGCAGCTTGACGTCCTCTACGATCGTGGGTTTCTCGGGGCGCATGGTAGTAGTCCTAGGTTCCTGGTTCCGTTGATGGGTTTAGTTCTTCAGGAAGGGGGATGCATCCACGAGAATGCCAGGCAACATCGTGGCAGCGATTGTCAAAGACTCGACATAGGCACCCTTGGCGGTTGCCGGGCGAGACTTGATGACCGCCTCGATCACGGCGCGACCGTTGTCGAGAAGTTGTGACTCACTGAAGGAGAACTTTCCGACGGGAACGGCTATATTGCCATTCTTATCAAGCTTGAACTCGACGCGTCCAGCCTTCACCTCTTGGACTGCCTTGGCGGTGTCATCACTGACCGTTCCGGTCTTGGGATTCGGCATCAAACCCCTGGGTCCTAGAACCTTACCAAGCTTGCGGACTTCGGTCATGGCTGCCGGGGTCGCGATGGCGACATCGAAATCGGAAAATCCGCCTTGGACTTTCTTGAGAAGATCATCAAAACCAACAAACTCTGCTCCTGCTTCCTGCGCTGCTGTAGCGGCTGCACCAGTTGCAAAGACAAGAACACGAACATTCTTGCCGCTACCATGGGGCAGTGGGCAGGTACCACGGACCATCTGGTCGCTCTGCTTGGGGTCAACACCAAGTCGCATTGAGACGGTGACCGTCTGGTCGAACTTGGTGGGAGGCATCTTCTTGAGGACGGTCAGGGCGTCGCTCAAAGGATATTTGCGCCCCTGCTCAACGAGCTCATTGGCGGCGCGGTAACGTTTGCTGCGGGTGTTTTGCATGGTGTGTTGCAGTTCAAGCGATCCGAAGACCTCCTGCGGTTGGTTTTTTGTTAAAAGTTCTGTCTCGCTTTTTTATGCCTCAATCTCGATCCCCATCTGGCGGGCGGTGCCACAGAGGGTGCGGAAGGCCGCCTCCTCGGTGTTGGCATTCATGTCCTTCATCTTGATCTTCACGAGGTCCATAACCTGCTTCTTGGTGAGCTTGGCTACCTTGACCTTGTTCGGTTCTTTGGAACCTGAAGCGATCCCAGCGGCTTTCTTCAGGAGCACTCCGGATGGAGGCTGTTTCGTGATGAAGGTAAAGGATTTGTCCTTATAGACGGTAATGACGACAGGCAGAATATCGCCTGCCTGCTTCTGCGTGGCGGCGTTGAACTCCTTACAGAATGCCATGATATTGACACCCTGCTGACCGAGAGCGGGACCTACCGGAGGGGCTGGATTAGCCTGTCCTGCCGGGATCTGAAGTTTGATCTGTCCTGTGATTTCTTTGGCCATGGTTCGAGTTTTGAGAAGGTTGTAGAAAGGGATTCGAGAATGTTTCTGCCGACGTTTCCGGCGAAAAAGGGTGGAAATAAAAGCTGATCCGGTCCTTAGGGGCAAGAGATTTCTTGATTTTTTTATTGAAGTTCCAATTAGGGCCCTCCATCCGCAATCTTTTTCACTTTCCAAACTAGCAATCCCTCCCCTCTCAATCATCCAAGTTCGGATTGATCTGTCTCTCGACTGGGATCAAAATACCCCCGTGCTACCTCAGGAAACCCATCCTACCGATACGCGGCTTACGGGCTTACTGCTGGTCGCCCTCCCCTCCCTGCTCGATCCCAATTTCCGGCGGGCGATCCTCTTTCTGACCCACCACGATCAGGAGGGTGCCATGGGCTTCATCCTGAACCGCCCTAGGAATGAGAGCCTGGGGGAACTAGCCGAATCACCGATGGATCTAGCTGCGGTGCCTGTCTTCGAGGGCGGCCCTGTAGAACAGCAGCATCTGATCCTGACCCGCCTGCTCTGGCTGGAGAACGCTGTCCGCTTCCAATCGCTCGGGGAGGAAGATCTTTTCCAACTGAATTCTGAAGAGGGTCCGGATGGCGACCACGATCATGACCCGCATCGGAATCTCAGGGCTTTTACCGGCTACGCAGGATGGACGGCAGGGCAACTCGAGCAAGAGGTCGCCGAACAATCATGGCATCTCCTTAAACCCACGGCCGAGATGCTGTATCCTGTGAGCACTACTGAGGATGGCATCAAGCGCTGGAAAGCGATCATGAAAAAACTTGGACCGACATATCATCTCCTCGCCCAGGCACCGGATGATCCGGGGCTCAATTAGTGAGAAGGTATAAAAGTAAGAACGTAAAAGGTCGCGAACCATCCGTAATACCCCTTCCCACCTTCCCACCTTCCCACCTTCCCACTTTCCCACTTTCCCACCTTCCCACCTTCCAACTTTTTCCAGTTCAGATCTTCCCCTGCCCCTTCACCCACTCCGCATACGTCCACTAACGTTGTTTCGGCGACCAAGGGTTCAGCACGGGAATCCTGCAATGCTGAAAATCGGGGGTATTCGCCGGTGGAGCGCAGGATGCAACTGCGCACCGGTCTCGCCGTGAGATTATTGATGGGTTCCACTCTGAAGCTGGAGGATGCGGCGAAACCGTGCGGGTTTCACTCTGTAAGCCGCCGAAGGCCGTTCGCTTGGGACGCTTCGAACCACGAAGTAATCATCCTCACGCCCCGGCGTGATCGGGCCCGAGTTCAGTCGACTCGAAAGCCGGTGATGAAAAGGTTCCCGCAGGATAGACAAATCCCCTTACCATCGCGTCTGGTTGACAGACTGCCATTCATGGACCTTCGAGAATTGGAATCCCTTTACGACGAATTCGCTCCCGCGGCCTATGCGTTTGCGCTGCAACTGACACGGGATCCCGATGCGGCGCAGGATCTTGTGCAGAATGTCTTCCTGCGTCTGGCCCGGCGGCCGAGGTTTACCATTCTGAACCCTCGCTCCTTTGTGTTGCGGTGCATTTACCGCGCCCATGTGGATGTTGTGCGCCGCGATGCGACCCGGCGGCAGATGCTGGAAAACTTCGCTTTGGAAGCGCAGACCCCCTTCCGACCTAAGCCCGGCGAGGATGAGAAGATCGCGGAGTTACTCGAACAGTTGGCTGTCCTGCCGGAGGAGCAGCGCGTGGTGGTCCATTTGAAGACATGGGAGCAGAGGACCTTCCGGCAGATCGCCGGCATCCTTGGCATCCCGGCAAACACAGCCGCGAGCAGATATCGCTACGCATTAGACAAATTACGCGACGCCATGCGTCTGGAGGATGAAACATGAACAACGAGGAAATCGAATCCCTTCTCCGCCGGGCGCGCCCGCATGAGCTGCCAGCCGGGTTGAAGCACCGGATTCTACAGGCCGCGCGACAAAACGCGGAGCCCATCGCCTGGGCTCCACGGTTTGCATGGACTTCGTTGGCTGTGTGCTGGTCGTTGATCGTTCTTCTCCGAGCCACTACGCCGGACGTTCCGAATGGGACTCTGCCCTTCGACCGCGAGGCATTTCTGGCGCGAGCCGCAACGCTCAAGTGCATCATCGCAACCGGACAATTTCCTCAGGAGATGGATGACTCTCCGATCCAGCAACCCCTTCAGATCGAATTGCATTTTCGCCTGCCAAAGGCCACTCCCCAAGCATCCCAACCTGCAGCTTAGAAGATTCCCAAAACCAAAACCCAATAACCAATAAATAGATGAAATGCCCCAAATGCCATCAACGCGTTGCTCCGTTTAAGTCTTGGGTTCTGTGGCCAGGCCCGACAAAAGAATGTGAAAACTGCCATGTACACCTGCGATATGCCGGTTTCTACCTGCAGGCGATGCTGCACGTCGTGATCGGATTGCCCATCGTTTTTGCTTTGGGAGATATGGTTTTCTCCCGCACGATAACGCTCTGGCTGGCTGCCGCGATTTTCCTCGGCATTCTTGTGATCACCGGAGTGGTGTTGCCGTGGAACTTTGCGCGTTACGAGGAATGCGACCGGCGAGGCGGATGGACAAAGGGCCTCCTGTTGGCCGTTGTCACATTGGTCACCCTTGTGACCCTGTTCTATTCATGGACGAACTGGTGGGGTGCAAGAAAGCTGAGCGCCGCCCTGGCCGTGCTCCGGGAAAAGAACGAGCCCACGCGATTCGAGGAAATCGTGCCGGCACCGATGCCCGATGCCGACAACGCGGCCGCCGCACCGGTCTTTCAGGAAGTCTTTGTTTCCGCGAAGGATTCGCGACTTGGAAAGCTGGATGTGCCTTGGAAAAAAATCACTGGAAAACCTAAGTCGGGCGAGAGCACGATCCATTTCACAGCAAGGTTCTTAAATCCCGATTTCAAGGGCGACGATCAGGCCGCTGGGGAATTGGTTTTAAAGAGTCTTGCCCCCTCAGCCCCTCTGCTTGAGGAAGTCGCCCAGGCGGTCCGTCGACCGGGGGTTTGTTGGCCGCTTGATTACTCAAAAGGTTTCGAGATGCCGATGACCTACCTCCCAGAGACAGTGAATGCCTCCAAGGTCTTCCAAGGGAGAGCGCTCGCCAAACTGGCGACTGGCCGTCCGGAGAATGCCTTTCAAGATGTCCAGACGCTTTTGGGTCTGGCACGCGCCGCTGGGTCCTCCCCTTTTCTCATTACGGTGCTTGTTGAAAGAAGCATCTTGGACCGGGCATCTCAGGTGATTAGCGATGGTCTGGAGAGGCACGCATGGACCGATGCTCAATTGGCGGCCCTCTCCAGCGAGCTCTCCCGCATCGATCTGCTGGCACGCCTTTCCAACGGTCTTCGCGGGGAGAGAGCATCTCTTCTCCAGCTCGATGCTTCCAGAACAGATCTATTGACGCTGCAGGGACTCCCCGACACCCGCACGCTGAGACTACAAAATGCGGCGCTCCGGGCCACATGGGCAATCTGGCCAGCGGGATGGTTCAACGAGGATAAAGCCGGATACATCGGCACCATCCAGCGGTATATCGACGCCGTGAAGCAGCCAAAGGAACTTCCGTCAACCCTCACAGAGATCGAGGCCGCGCGTGCCGGTTCCTCCGTTTGGAATAAGATCCGGAATCCCCTATCTCAGGTGGCGATGCCGGCTATTATGAGCCCAGCCAAGCAGATTGCAGCCACCCAGACAATCCTCCAAAGCCTCGCCACCGCCTGCGCGGTCGAGCGCTATCGCATGGCCCACGGGCGCCTTCCCGCAACCCTAGAAGACCTCGTGCCAGCCTTCCTGCCATCGGTCCCCACAGACCCGCTCACCGGCAAGCCGCTTTGCTACAGGCCATCAGAGAGCAGATCGTATCTGATCTACGGTACGGGCTGGGACCAGACGGACAACGCCGGCTCCGGCGTAACTGCCATCACAGGACTCTCCTCAAGATTCGAAAATCAAGCCGACTGGGGCGTGCTAATGAAGTTCTAGGAACTCCGAAATATACCCGATAACCAATGAAACCTAACACGCGAATTCTCCTAACCGCTGGCTCTGTTCTGCTCGTCATGCTGGCGATTTTCCTTCTCTCGGGGATTGGCGGCACAACGAAAAGCTCCTCGCCTGAAGTCAATCGGCCTGTCGTCAAGCCGGTGAAAGTGGCGCTCCCCGCTTTGCCCGCCCCCGAACTTGCCCCGATGCCGGCGGCAACGCCGCCTCCCGTCGTGTTGCCGGAAAAACCCACAGGTGGACCGATCGCCCGTCTGCTCAAGGAGAATCAGCTTTTGAAACTCACCCCGGCACAACTCTCCAAGTATTTGAGTGAAAATCAGGGCGACGCTAAAGCCCTGGTTGCCGTGTTCCGGCTGACGGGAGATATGAACTCGCTTCGTCAAGCAGTGACGCAATTTCCCAACGACCCGCAAGTGCAGCTCCAGCTCGCTTTCAGCAGCGGTGACCCCGGCGAGCGTCGCCGTGGTATCGAAGCGCTTCGCAAAAATGATCCCGATAACACCATGGGCGACTACCTTTCCGCGCGCGAACATTTCCGGGCCGGACGCACGGAAGCGGCGCTCAACGACCTTGTCGCCGCCGCCGATAAAACCAAGCTTGATGATTACGCGCTCTCCGCGCTTCAAACTTCGGAGGAGGCCTACATGGCAGCAGGCTATAGCGTGGTCGAGGCCAAAGCCGCCGCGATGCTCGGCCTCACGCGCCAACAAATCGAACCACTCCAAGACCTGTCGAAGCAAATGAGCGAACTCCAAAACCGCTACCTGCAAATGGGAGACCGGACCTCCGCGCAAACCGTTTCCGACATGGGGATCAACCTTGGTCGGCAGGCGCAGGACAGCAACTTTTTGATTGATGAACTCGTCGGCGCCAGCATCGAAAAAAAATTCCTCGGGCTACTCGATCCCGCCGCCCGCCAGGCCCGACTGGCCGAGATGGATGCGCGTAAAAAATACCTCCAACACATGGCTGGCAGTCAGGCATGGGTGAACATGGACGGCGCCGAAGCCGTTGCTTACTTCGACCGCCAAAAACTCTACGGCGAACTTGAAGCCCTCCGCTGGCTGCGCGAACGCCACGGGGAAAAGTAAAAGGAGCAAACCCATGAAGCCTTTTCCATCGCTACCAAAGAGCCCATTTATTGGATTCACCCTTTCGCAAATGGTGGCTTTTCTACTTTGAGGTATTGGCCTATGGGGATGGGGGCAGGGGGATGATCGCTTTTTGGCATGTATCAATCAGAAATGGTCCGCAAAATCGGTAAACACCAACGGCCGACTCTTTCGAGCTATTCAGGACACGCATTGCAATAATCCTTCTGAGGTTCTCCTCCCCCACCTTGGCTGGCACGGTTGCTGGTTTCGATTAGTCGTCAATACACGGGACTGACCCTTTTGCTGATGATCCGGGGTTGAATTGAGCAGAGAAGGGTGAAACTTGAGACCTGAAAGCTGAAATTCAGAACCGGGATCTCTATTACCCACTCAGGTTTCAAGTTTCCGCTTTCAGGTTTTCAGTTCAGATCTTCCCCTGCCCCTTCAGCCATGCGGCGGTTTCCGCGAGGGTCTCCGCAAGCGTGCGGCGGTGGCTCCAGCCGAAGTGCTCGGCAAAGGGCGTTCCTTCGGCGACCCATCGTGAGGGAAGGATCTCACGCACACGGTCACGCCCGAGACTGGGGGCAGCGGCACGCCAGGCAGGAACTGCGTCGATCACTAGGGAGGCTAGTTGGATTGCAACCTGGGGAACCGAAAGCGTGATGCCGCGGGCATCGATCACTTCGGCTGCGGTCGCAATCAGTTCGGAATCCGTGATGAGTTGCTCCGAGCCAAGATAGAAGGGCCCGTGCTTCTCCCAGTCAGCAGGCGCAACCACGGCGACAGACAGCATGGCGTCACAGAGATCACCGACATCGATCCAGCTGTAATGCTTGGGAGCAAAACCCGGTTTGATGCGGATCGGAGCGGCTGCCATCTTGAAGAGCGGTAGCGTGGCGGCATCGCGCGGCCCGAGCACCATCGGCGGCCTGAGAATAAGGAGGCGACGACCAAGCCGATTGCGGAGTTCCCTCTCCATGGTGAGTTTCGAGGCGCCGTAGAACGAAACAGGATTATCCTGGTGATTCATGGTGCGATGCGAGGAGTCGGCCGGAGTCGGCCCTCCGGCGGCCAGTGAGGAAAGAACGATCATCCGGGCCGTCCGGGGCAACTGAGCGGCTAGACGGATACTCCCGTCGACATTGGTACCAAAGTAATCCTCCTTCCGGCGCCCAAAGAGAAGTCCTGCGGCGTGGATCACCAGATCAGGAGAGATACCCTGCGGAAGCTCCCAAAAATCCCCCGTGACCCGGCAGATCTCGAAGCGCCCGTCGTCATCAATCCCCTCACCCTGAAGCTGAGCACGGAGTTTCTGCGGATCACGAACCGGAAGAATGATCCGGCTCCAGCGGGAGTCACGATGAAGCTTAAGCAACAGATTCCGTCCGACGAATCCCGTGGAGCCGGTCAGCAGAAGTTCCATAAAAAAGTGATTCCCGATCTCGAGCAGGAGAAGCTTTGCAGAGGCTAGAGAGCCTTCTCGAAAATCTCGTAGGTGCGGGAACAATGGCCGCCCATGAGTTTCGCGGCCTCAAGAATCTCCACATTGTTGGCTTCTACCCAGGAGACTTCCACCACGCTGTGCTTCACTTTTGAAACCATAAAGCTCTCATAAAAGAGCAGGGCGCTCAGTCCCTTGTCGCGATAATCGGGCTCGACACCCAATACGCAAAGGCGGCTGGTCTTTGGCTTGCAGATCTGTAGTCGTAGCGCCATCTCCAGAAAGCGGAGGATCCCCTTGCGGCCTCGGGAGGCATGGAACACCTCGTTCACATTCGGGAGGGTGAGTGAGAATCCGACCTCCTTTCCATCCATGCAGACAAAGAAAATCATCTTGGGATCTGCGATCGCCTTAAGGTCATCAGCAGAGTGAAGCAAATCATCCAACGCGATCGGATAGAAGCCCCAGTTCCGATCCAGTGTGATGTTGTAGAGCCGGTGGATGATCTCCATCTCCTTCGGCAGATTTTTCATATCGAGGGACCGCACCGTAACGCTGTTACGATTTTTAATGCGATCCACGATCTTGCTCACTCGCTCAGGAGGATCGTTGTGCAGCGGAACATCATAGGCGGCAAGAGTGCGTACGACCTCCAGGCCCGCTGCCTTGTAGACCTCCTCATAATAAGGGGGATTCCAAGGCATCGAAACAGAGGTCGGCCTGTCATTCCCCTCGGTCAGCACCCCGCAATCGTCGTTGATGGTGGGATTGTAGGGACCGCGCATGATGGTCAGGCCCTTCTCCTTCAGGATCTTGGCTGCCTCATCGACAAGCGCTCTTGCCACCGTGGAGTCGTTGATGAAATCAAAGAATCCGAAAAAGCCGACCGTGTCCTTGTTATAGTTGTTGTGAGAGCGGTTGACGATGGCGGCGATACGCCCGACAGGCTTTCCGTCTCGGTAAGCGATGAGAGGAATTATCTCCCCGTGCTTCTTTAAGAAAACGGACTTTGGGCCAATAAGGCCGACGACACTACCGGGAAACGGCGGCGTGAAGCTCGGATCCGTTCCGTGAAGAATTTCCGGAATCGACTCGAACTTCTTCAGGTCCGCCGCGCTGTGGCAGGGCAAAATCGAAAACGTTCCGGCGGCGGCCTGGTTCTGTGTATGCTGGGTCATCGAAAGTCCCTAGTTCTCTCGCAATCTTTGCGAAAATGTCGAGCACCTTGTCGAGATCCTCCTCACTGTGGGTCGACATGAAGCTGGTGCGGACGATCGCCTCGCCATAACGGACGGCAGGATAGATGGCAGGCGTGGCGAAGACTCCCTCTTCGAAGAGGCGCTGGGCGAAGGCGAACGCTTTGGCCTCGCTGCCTATAAGGATCGGAACGATCGGGCTCTGGGTCGAGCCGATCTTGAATCCGATCGACCTGAACCCTTCGTGCATCTTGCGAGTGTTGCGCCAGAGCATTTCGATGCGCTCAGGCTCGGACTGCATGATTTCGAGGGCCTTGAGAACGGCACCCACCACGGCAGGAGCAAGGGAGGCGGTGAAGATGAAGCAACGGGCCTTATGCTTCACAAATTCTATCATCTCATGCGAACCGGAGATGAAACCACCCATGGAGCCGAAGGACTTGGAAAAGGTTCCCATGACGATTTCGACATCGTCATTGACCCCGTAGTGATGGACCACGCCGCGCCCTTGAGGGCCGACCACACCGAGTGAATGGGCCTCGTCGACATACATGATGGCATCATATTCCTTGGCTGCCTTCACCATTGGCGGCAGGTCGGCCATATCACCGGACATGCTGAAGACGCCATCCATGATAATGAGACGGCCCGACTCATCAGGGATGCGCTTGAGTCGGTTGCGAAGAGCATCCACAGAGTTGTGACGGTAGGGAACCAGCTTGGCTGGGGCTACCTGACACCCCTCGATAATGGAGGCATGGTTCTCGCGGTCGCAAAGGATGAAGTCATCGGCCTCGGTCAGGGCGGCAAGGGCACCTTGGTTGGCAAAGAATCCGGTGGAAAAAAGCAGAGCACTTTCGCGGCCAAGGAAAGCAGCCAACGCCTCCTCCAGTTCATTATGGAGGGAGATCGTGCCATTGAGCAGGCGGGAACCGGTGCATCCGGCACCAAACTGGCGAGTCGCCTCACAGGCCGCCTCGACAATACGGGGATCTTGGGCCAGGCCGAGGTAGTTATTCGACCCGATCATGATTTTCTCCTCACCGCCGCAGACAACATGGTTCCCGTAGCTCTGCTCGATGCAGCGGAAATACGGGTAGAATCCCTGAGCTCGGGCATCTGCCGAATCGCTATACTCTCGGCACTTCTGGAAGAGGTCTCTGGCCATTGCTTTCTGTTGGGAAAATCGCAGGAATCGTCGGACGTGTAAATGCTTTCATGCATCCGCGCAGAGCGGAAACAGAGTAGGAAGCAGTAAAAAAATCGGGGCGACAGGATTATCCCAGCAGGCTGGGCTCTGCAAAAATCGCTTCGCTCAGGAACAATGCGCACAGCGCGGGCAGTCGAACTGAAGTTCTCATCCTGTCGAAAGAAAAATCGGGGCGACAGGATTCGAACCTGCGACTTCTTGGTCCCAAACCAAGCGCTCTACCAAGCTGAGCTACGCCCCGGAGGTGAAATACCTTACCCTTATTGGTCGGGAATGTGCAAGAAGCGTCTAGGGCACCTCTGATAAACCGTTCCCTAACCGGACTTCAGCAACGCGATCAAGGGATCCAGCGGAACGCTGACCACGGCCGAGGCACGGTCGCTCACAGCAAATGGAAGAATAAGTTCATGACCATGGAGGAGCGAACCGCAACTGTAGACGACATTGGGGACATATCCCTCACGCTCCGCCCCCACGGGAGAGAGCAGTGGCTCACGAAGACGCCCGATTACCTTCGTAGGATCGTTCAGGTCGAGCAGGGCGGCGCCGATGCAGTATTTCCTCATGGGCCCGACCCCGTGTGTGATGACCAGCCAACCGGCCTCCGTCTCCATGGGTGAGCCGCAATTGCCGATCTTCACCGACTCCCACATTTCGGAAGGGCGCAGGATCACTTGCGGATCACTCCAGTAATGAGGGCTATCCGAGAACATGATGAAGAGGTTCTCATCGTCCTGGCGAGAGAGCATGGCGTAACGCCCGTTGATGCGACGGGGAAAAAGTGCCATCCCCTTGTTCTGCACGGCACTCCCGTTGAGCGTCAGGATGCGGAAGTGCAGGAAATCCTTGGTTTCGATGAGCTGTGGCAGAATGGATCGTCCGTTATAAGCCGTGTACGTCGCATAATACATGACCGAACCGTCATCCTCGATGAACCGGACGAACCGCGCGTCCTCAATGCCGGAGGACTCGCTAGACGAAACCGGAAAGATGATCCGTTCGCTCATTGCGAGCTTGTCCGAAAAACAGAGTTCGTAATTGGAATCGGCCAACCATTGGATGCAGTCCAGCGTCCGGTCGAGGTCGCGAGTCGGGGGCTGGGTTTGAACTCGCACGGCATCCACCCTCGCGTTCAGATCATGACGCGTGAAGTTTTCCGAAAGCTGATCCATCACCGCGGCGGCATGGCTTTCACGACGCTCTCCCTTTTCGTTTCTTTCACCGAATCCCATCTCTGCCAGCTTGATAGTAAAACGTTTTTTGTAGTAGCTGGGATTGGGCAGGACTTCGGGAACCGTAACGAAACGTGAGACGGGATCTAGGGTGATCCCTCCATCGTTGGCGATAATTCCTGATCGAAATTCAATGGAGGAGATATGACCCTCTCCCGTGGCTCGAAGGCTCATAATGAACCGAAGTCCACCTTCCGGGACTCCGCCTTGATCCGGATGAGGGACGATAGAGGGGTTGAAGATGGCCGCTGATTCGAGCGCATATTCTCCCGAGAAGAGCGCCCCTATAAGCAACTGACGCTCACGGGAAAGCGGCCGCTGAGTGAAGACATGGTGACTCACCTTTGCAAAGTGCCCTTCGAGTAACGACTCAATATCGAAATGGCGTGAGTCGAACTCGCTCAGGACGGAATCCAGTTCGCTTCCGACCTCCTCATCACTCAGGGCAAGCGCGCGACCTATAATGGTGGTGATCCGAAAGGTATCCTCGGGAATAAAGGGGCGGATAATGACGCGCGCGCTATCCGGTAGAAGTACCACCTCATGGCGTCGGATACTGATGGAGTTCATCGCGTGGATACGGGTTGGAGAGGCATGAGGGGCGTGATATGTTCAGCTGATTTCATTTCTGCGAGCGAAAGGTGGAAGGCTAGCGAGGATTCTGCCCCCTGATTTTCACTAACCCTGTCGTGATGGAGCCCGTCACTGCATCCGCCCGTGCTGAAATCGTAGAGAGGGAGACCCAGGTCATTGCGTCCTAGGAACCACTCGAAGGAACGTCTTGCCTCCGGCGACCAGATGGCATCCCCGGTTACCCGGAATGCCTCGCAGGAGGCCGACACCATAGCAAGGGCCTCCAAGGGCTGCTGGTCGAAATCTGCGCGCGCGCCATCGCGACGGTAGAATCCATTGCTGCCGATGGGACGGAAGCATCCACGCTGAGTTGTCTGGATCGAGGCAAGCCAGCGAAGGGATTTGAGTCCTATGGCGAGAGCTTCTTCATGGTTCATGGAGTCTCCGCTGAGGATCATCGCCTGCGAAAAGCGGGCATTGTCATAGGTGAGACTCGCCTCAAACCAGGGCCAGTCCTCCGATGAATACTCTTTCCAGAGACTGATGAGCCTTTCCACGAGGACTTCGCGCAGGAGGCTCGTCTTTTCCTCGTTCGGAAAACGGCGCTGATACTCGTGAATCCCCAGGAGGGCAAAATTCCAGGCCCTGGGTGAGGTGAATTCTTCAACAGCTGCAAGCCCGAGCTCGAAAATCTGTGCGGCCAGCTTCCGATGACCTTCATTCCGCGAACGTCCCACTCCTGAGCCCAGACCCCACAGGGCACGCCCATGGCTGTCTTCGCTACCGGCGTCCTCAAGCCACTGGCGCCCGTGACTCATAAAGTTACGGAAGCGTCCGCTCTTCCGATCAAGAGCTGCAGCCAGAAAGGCAAGATAGCAGGTGGACTGGGCGGCCAGATTCTCCATGGGAGGCTGGGCACCGATCTCATCGAGCAGATTGCAGAGTATGTAGGCCCGCGCATTGTCATCCGTGCAATAGCCCTCGTGAAAGTTGGGAACGTTGAAAATGGCGTGCTGGAAGATACCCGTGCCGTCACTCATGCGGATGATGTGGTCGAGCCTCAGGGGAGGGAGCTCCAGGGGGCGACTGGCAAGCGTCCAGCCCGCAAAAGCCGCACGCGGAGTGGTCCTGCGATCGAAGGGAACTGCAATCTGGGGATCATGGCGGCGATCTCGTCGGGCCTCCTCAAAGGTTTGAAGATAGCGCTTGGCGACAGTCGGCCAGATCATTTCTCGCCCCATAGCATAGGCATCTCTGCGGATCTTTTCCATTCGCACAGGATTATCGAGCAAGCCGCAAACTCCCTCCGCGATAGCCTGGGGATTATGGAACGGAACCAGGACGCCACGTCCATCCGCAAGCAGTTCCTGTGCATGCCAATAAGGAGTGGAGACAACGGCCTTCCCCGCTCCGATCACATAGGCGAGGGTGCCCGAGGTGACCTGCGCCTCGTTAAGATAAGGGGTAAGATAAATGTCGGTCGCACCCACAAAATCTTTCAGGTCATCCGATGAGACAAATCGGTTGTAAAAGATCACATGCTCTTTCATGCCCAGCTCCTGGACCAGTCGCTCGAGACTCAACCTGTAACGCTCCCCCTCGCTGGCCATCAGGTGTGGGTGCGTTGCTCCAAGTACCAGATACACGACATTCGGATGCCTCCGAACGATCTCAGGTAGGGCTTCGATTGCGTGCTCGATTCCCTTGCCCGGACCGATGAGGCCGAAGGTGAGAAGCACCTGGCGTCCTTCCACGCCGAACTGCTCCTTGCAGAGTCTAGATTCCACAAAGTCGAGATCAGGTATGCCGTGCGGAATGACATCCACCTTCTCATCGGAGACCCCGTAGGTTTCCTTCAGGATCTCGCGCCCCTTGCGGGACATCACGACGAGACGACTGCTGCGCGCCAGCAGGGTCTCCATTACCCTGCGCTGCACAGCATCGGGATCGCTGAGTATCGTATGAAGTGTCGTCACCACAGGCATCCGAACCTCCTTCAGCAATGCCAGTAGATGACTGCCGGCCGCCCCCCCGTAGATGCCGAACTCATGCTGGACGCAGAGCAGGTCGGTATTATTGAAGTTCAAGAGATCGGCCATCCTCCGGTAGGAGGCCAGATCTTTCTCCGTGATCTCAAAGCGCACGCGAGGTGGGTAGGCGTAGCCCTCAGGGCGGTCATTGACTGCCCCGACAAAGCAATCCCAATCTGGGACAATCGAGGCGATTGACTCGCACAGATCGTGTGTGAACGTCGCAATTCCACACAACCTCGGCAAATAATCGCCAAGAAAAGCAATCCTCATAGGGTCAGTAGAATCTCTCAAACCAGATTCAGCCTAACCCCGTCAGACCACCGCACAAGAAGCGTCCCGTTACCGCTGTGTAAATAAGCAAAAGAACTAGATGGGAGGGGAATGCTCCAAGCTACGCTTTAGCAGATTCCACCGTCACTGCAGTTCCGTAACAAAGGACCTCAGTAGTAGCCGAGTCGCCGAGATCGGAGGCATCGTAGCGGACTCCGATGATGGCGTTGGCACCGAGTTCCGCAGCATGAGAGACCATGGCATCGTAGGCATGCTGGCGTCCCTGCTCGCACATCTCGGTGTAGGCTCCAATGCGGCCCCCTATAATGCTCTTGAGTCCGCCGAGGATTCCCTGGGCGATGGTCGGCGAGCGGACGATGATGCCACGAACCATCCCCTTGTGGGCGGTGATTCGGTAGCCGGGAATGTCAAAGGTGGTGGAGGCCAGCATAGGATTTAGGGAGTAAGTATTAGGAGCTGGGTGATGGGGAAAGAAAAGAGGCTGCGTTCGGTTGATGGGTTGCGTCTTCTTCCCTATGCCCCATGACCTATCACCGATGCCCAATCAGGCCGCGCGTAGCGCGGCATCCGCCTTGAGCCACTGCCAGAGCGTCTCGAGTCCCTCGGCAACTCGCAACTTGGTGGAGGCGAGCTCATCGGGTGTAAAGGTTCCAGAAGAGGGTTTTTCAGCGGCGTAGAGGTAGTATTTGATCTTCGGTTCGGTACCAGAGGGACGAACTGTGACTTTCCAGCCGCCTTCGGTTTCGAAAGTGATCATCGCCTCCTTCGGAATCAACTCTCCCTCCGAGTCATAGAGATCCTGGGTGGCATAGTTGAGAACAGAGAGAACCTTGGCTCCGGCGATTTCCGCCGGAGGATTGCCGGCATAGGAATCGACCAGCTTCTTGATCTTCGCAGCACCTTCGGCCCCGTCGAAGGTGAGCGATTCTCCCCGCTCAAGATAGAAACCGTATTCCGAGTAAATCCGATCGAGCAGTGTCACGACCGTGATTCCCTCGCTGGCAGCAAAGGCCGCAACCTCAGCGAAGCAGATGACGGCCGCATTGCCATCCTTGTCGCGGACGAAGTCCCCAGTGTTGTAGCCGTAGCTCTCCTCTCCGCCGAAGACAAAGAAGAGGGAATCCTTGAGTCGCGCCTCCCGGGTCTCCTCCTCGGAGAGGTTGCGGTAGTTGGCCTGGATCTTCGCCGGAAGCTTCTCCTCGTAGGCGCGTTGCTTGGCACCGATGTATTTGAAACCGGTCAGGGTCTCGACGCACTTCACGCCGAAGCCAAGAGCGATCGCTTTCTGAAGATCCGTGGTCACAAGACTCTTGATCACGACGGCATGATCGCGGTTGGCCTCGGTTAGGATACCCTTTTCAAAGAGACTCTTGAGACGGTACCAGACCATGAGCGAACCGATCTGATTGCCGGTGAGCAGCACCAGTTTTCCTAAAGCATCGCGGGCAGCGACACCCATCCGGTCGTCATCGGGATCGGTCGCTTGGACGAGATCGGCTTTCTCGATGTCAGCCAGTTCCATCCCGAGCTTGAGAGCCTCGGGATACTCGGGGTTCGGGGACTTGACCGTGGGGAAGAGACCGTCAGGAACCATCTGGGAGGGAACAGGCCAACACTCGACACCGAGGCGATGGAGCATCGGGATAATGATCACTCCTCCAACTCCGTGTAGTGGGGTGAAGACGGTCTTGAGCTTCGGCTTGCGATGAAAAAGCTCCGGATCAACGATCAGCTTCTCCAATCGCTCCATGTAAGCCTCATCGATTTCACGGCCGATCTTGATCACCTGACCTCGTTGCGCCTCGGGAAGGGGGTCGTAGGAATCATCACCGGCATTCACCAAATCGATGATTCCTTGATCATGCGGCGCGACCACCTGCCCTCCGTCGTCGAAGTAGACCTTGTAGCCGTTGTAGCCCGGGGGATTGTGGCTGGCCGTGATATTGATGCCGGCGGCGGCACTCTTGTAACGGACGGCAAAGGAGAGCTCCGGAGTGGAACGTGGCCCCTCGAAGAGGAGCGCATCACAACCCAGGTCGGTCATCACCTTGGCGGCCAGATCGGCGAATTCCCGGGAGAAGAAGCGTGTGTCGTAGCTGATCGCAATGGCGGGCCGGCCGGGGCGGTTATTCCGCTCGTGCCACCCTCGCACGTAGGTGGCAAGCCCACGTGTGGCGCGGACCATATTGTAGTCGTTCATCGCGTTGGTGCCGATGCAGGCATGCTCGGGACGGCCATCCGGACGACCGAGTCCGGCTTCCGCCTTGGTCACCACCTCACCGATTGTTTTGCCGCGGAGACCGCCGGTACCAAAGGCCATGGCGCGGAAAAAGCGGTTGTTCAGTTCGTCCCAAAGTCCGCCTTGCGCCAACTCCGTGATGACGTCCTCAGCCAGCGGCGAGGATCCGCGTCCAAGCATGGTACGGATATTCTCCGCGGAGGACTTCAAGAGGGAACCCGCGGCTTCGGCTGCGGCGATGGAATCGAGGAGAGTGGACATAAGGGAAGGATGAAACGAGAACCCTGAAACTGGAAAGCGGAAAGGATCTGTCCCAGCCCACAAAAACTGCAAACGCCTTCCCAGGCAACATTTCTGAGTTGTAGGGCACGAAGCGTTCAACATATTCAATGATCCATGTACCATCGTTTCCTCACTGTCCTTCTGTTGACAGCGGCTTCATTCCTGCATGCCGAAGATCCAGCCGCCTCGCCCGCCCCGACACCACCTCCTGGGCTTGATTGGTTCCTAGGCGTGATGACACCAACCGGGGAAAACTCTGCGGCCTGCCCACTTCCAAAATTCGATTGGATCAGCCGCGTGAAGAAAGACAATAACGACGCGGCCAAAGTCGCCAACACGATCCAGTTGGTCTTCGACGGGGACTCGATCACCGACGGGTGGCAGTCAAAGGGGAGACTGGTATGGCAGGAACGCTATGCCAAGCTGGGTGCCTTTGATTTCGGAATCAGCGGCGACCGGACCGAGCACTTGCTATGGAGGCTTTCTCAGGGACAGATGAACGGGATCCATCCCAGGCTCATTCTCCTCATGATCGGGACGAACAATCTGTCCAAGAACTCGAACGAGCAGATTGCCGAGGGAATCAAGGCTATCATCAACCAATACAGAAGCCTCTGTCCGGATGCCGTGATCATAGTCCAAGGGATCTTTCCACGCACTCAGAGTGCCACAAATCCAATCCGCGAACGCATCAAGGAGATCAATAGGATCGTCGCCGGTTATGCCGATGGGAAGAGGCTGCTCTTCCTTGATTTTGGAGACAAATTCCTCGAACCCGACGGGACCATGAGCCCGGAGATCATGCCGGATTTTCTTCATCCCAGTGCGAAGGGTTACCAGATCTGGGCCGATGCCATCCAACCCGTGATCGACCAATACTTCCCTCCTGCGAAGTAAGCACCGCATCCATCGAACGTGATCCTTGAAACTCTCGGTAAATACAGGGCCATTTTCTCCATCGGCCTGCAGAACACATTTGTCTACCGCTGGAATTTCCTGCTTCGCTCCCTCTTCGCCCTGATCCCGCTCTTCGGGACTGTCTTCGTCTGGAGGGCCATCTTCGACGGCACCTCGGGATCGATCGCCGGATACGACTTCAGCGAGATGGTCTTCTACTTCCTGATTGTCCTGCTGGTCGACAACCTGATCACCCCCACGGAGGACGAGTGGCAGATCGCGGCGGAGATTCGAGAAGGCCAACTCAGCTCCTTCCTGCTCAAGCCGTTTGATTTCCTTGCCTATCGCTCCTGCATCTTTGTTGGCTCCAGGCTTCTCTACACCGCCGTCACCCTACTCCCCGTGATCGGCGTCTTTTGGTGGTACGGGCAATATCTGCAGTGGCCGGCTCATGCCTCTACCTGGGCATGGTTCCTCATCAGCCTGGTAATGGCCGGCGCCATCCAGTTCCTGATCGCCTACTCGCTCGCGATGCTCGCCTTCTGGATCCTCGAGATCTCGACCGTCGTCTTCATCCTCTACTCGTTCGAATACTTCCTCAGCGGCAAGCTCTTCCCGCTCGATACCGTCCCGGGAGTTGCCGGAACGGTGTTGCGACTGCTTCCCTTTCCCTACGAGCTCTACTTTCCCGTGGCCGTCCTGATGGAGAAGATCCAGGGCCCTAGGCTCTTGGAGGGCCTGATCATCCAGGCGACCTGGGTGCTACTCTGCTTCCTTCTCGCCCGAGGACTCTGGAGTGCGGGTATTCGCCGCTACGAGGCGGTTGGCATTTAGGAATCCACCCCAACCCGACCGCTCGGGAAGGTGGTCGTTGATAATGCGAACCGTCACGCCGGTACCGACACGATCACAGAGCGTGGCGACATCCTTGGAGCGCATCCGGATGCATCCGTAGCTGGCCGGCCGCCCCAGGGCACTCTCCTGCGGGGTTCCGTGGATGTAGATCCCGCGGTTGAAGGCGTTCCTATTTCCTGCCTCCATCCCTTCCAGCCAGAGGATCCGCGTGACGATGGGATCCCTACCCGGGGCGTTCGGCTTGAGAACCTCCCCGGTGGGTGTGCGTGAGCGGAAGACTTCCCCAAGTGGTTGTCCCATACCGATTTTCATGCGGACAAGGAACTTACCCAAAGGGGTGGCATAGCTCCCTATGCGGTCGCCGACCCCGAACCGGGACGTTGAGACGGGATAGATGGCCTGTGATTTGCCATCGATCCTCAGTTGTAATTGCTGATCCTTCACGCTCACAATGATCTCATGATGAGGATCGCCAGAAGGGATGGGCACCACAGGCTGAACTCCTTCAGCCTGAAGGGCTCTGATCAGGAAAAAAGTGGCGGACAGATAGGAAAAATATCTCAAGCCGATAAGCTGGCCTTATAAGAGCAGCTCGTCAACTCGGTCCGGTGGTTTTTTTAAAGTCCCGTCTCTTTCAGATGCCCTTCGGTGACTACGACTTGGGCTCCCGTCCCGACGAGTTCATAGAGTGTTTTGACATCGATTGAACGCATCCGGATGCAGCCATAACTGACCGGTGTGCCGAGTAGTGACTCCTGAGGTGTGCCATGGATGTAGATGCAGCGGCTGAAGGCATTGCGGTTGTGCGCTTCCAGACCATCAAGCCAAAGAATCCGCGTCACAATGGGATCACGTCCCGGAGCATCCGGCGGAAGAACCTCCCCCGTCGGTTTGCGCGAATGAAAAACAGACCCCAGAGGAGAGCCTTCACCTATCTTCTTACGGATACAAAGATGACCGACCGGCGTGGCATAGCTTCCCTCGTGGTCACCCGTCCCGTATTTCGAAGTCGAGACCTTGTAAAGAGCCACGGGCTTCCCATCGGTCAGCACGAGCATCTTCTGATCGGGAACGCTCACGATCAGGCAATGATGGGTGTCCGCGCAACCCGAGAGAAAAAGCACCACTCCGCAAAGCAACGCCGAAAACGATACCAAATGAAGACTCCGGATCCTGATCATACTTTCAGCGATGCCGCGACCTCGGCCGCAAAATAGGTCAGGATCATGTCAGCTCCAGCTCGCTTGATGGCAAGCAGCGATTCATCCCGCGTCGCCTGGTAGTCGAGCCATCCCAACCGGGCGGCTGCATGGATCTGGGCATATTCGCCGGAGACCTGATAGGCCGCGACCGGAAGCAGCGTGTGCCCACGCACCGCACGGATAATATCGAGGTAGGGACCAGCGGGCTTCACCATCACCATGTCGGCCCCCTCCTCCTCGTCGAGCTGTACCTCATGCAGAGCCTCACGCACATTGCCCGGATCCATCTGGTAGCCGCGCTTATCGAGCTTGGGGGTCGATTGACCGGAGCCGCTCTTCAGCGCATCCCGGAACGGTCCGTAGTAAGCGGAGGCATATTTGGCGGCATAGGCCAGAATCCCAGTCCCTTGAAAACCGGCGGCATCCAGCGCCATGCGGATCGCCTTAACCCGCCCATCCATCATGTCAGAGGGTGCGACGATATCCGCTCCAGCTTCCGCCTGCGCTACGGCCAGCCTCTTCAGCGCCTCCACCGTGGAATCATTCTCTACTTCACCACGGACATCCAGCAATCCATCATGACCATGGTCGGTGTAGGGATCGAGAGCCACATCAGCGATGATGGCTAAGCCGGGGCAAGCCTCCTTCAACGCTCGAATCGCTAAAAAAAGAACATTCTCCGAGGCATGGGCATGGGAGCCTTCGGGGTTCTTCTTCGAGCCCTCGATGCAGGGAAAAATCGCCATCGCCCTGATTCCGACCTGCTCCAAGTGACGGCACGTCTCGACCAGAGAATCCACTGTATGCCGGACCACTCCGGGCATCGACTCCACAAGCTCGGGAACTCCCTCACCCGCACGGACAAACAGGGGTTGAATCAGGTCCTCCGGACGTAGAACAGTCTCCCGGACCAGGGCACGCACGGCGGGTGTGGCGCGGTTGCGCCGCATCCTGCGTAGGAGATCAAGTCCGGATCGGGTCGTGCTCATCCATGTATCTTCCCCGACGTAAGCCGCGAGTCAAGGCACTCGCGCCATCTAACCGAGAAGCTGGCCACCCTAACGGGATGATCCTGCCAATGGCAGGCTCTGCAGTTTCCCTGCGGAAAAGAGAATTGCTGCTGATCGCAGCATGGCAGTCAAACCCTACGAGTTCGAATTCGCCTTACGGCGATTGCCAACAAAGTTGGCCACCCTAACGGGATTCGAACACGTTCGGTCTACAGAGGGAAAACCTCAAAAAGTGGCTTGCAGGACAGATGCAGGACAAATAAGCTTTGAGTTGTACCCCCATGACATCCAAATCACTGAAAAAGAAGAGAGGTCCGATTGAGGTCATCGAAGGCAAGGGTATCAAGGTGCCTATCTATAGCAGCCCTGTGCGTGGGGTGACGAGTTTTCAGCTCTCCTATTACAAGGAAGGTAAGCGCGACAGGGAGAGAACCTCCTCAATCGAGTCGGCAAGAAAAAGGGCCAGGGAACTCATTGAAGAACTCGCCAGCGGTAAGGCGCATGGAGGGGTGACATTTTCAGCTGCCCAGGCAGCAGTCCTTAAAGACGTAGGTGAATCTCTGAAGGCATTCGACGTACCTATCTCAAGAGCCGTGCGTGAGTATGTTGAAGCCCTCAGAATTCTGAAAGGGCAAGGCACCCTTTCCGAGGCGGCACAGTTCTTTGTCCGGGAGGACAAGAAGCGGAAAATCCCGCAGATAAAATTCAAGGAACTGATGGACAAGTACCTGCTCTCCATCACGGACAACTCCTATCGTTACAAGCAGGATACACAGGCGCGCCTGAGACTCGCAGTGAAGTCGTTTTCAACGGATGTCCAAGACATAACAACGACCAAGATTGATGAGTGGTTGGATTCAATAAAGGCCAGGGGAAGGACAAGAAATAACTACCGCACGTCTCTAGCCAGTCTCTTCACCTATGCCCGAAATCAGGGCTATTTGCCTGAAAATGAAAGGACAGCTGTCGAGAGGGTCAAGAAAGTCAAAGCGACCGCGAACAAGGCCCCGGGCATTTACACCCCGAAGGAGATCAAAAATCTCCTCTCATCAATCGACGACAGGTGGGTTCCCTTTGTGTCGATTGCTGCATTCACGGGAATGAGGTCAGCCGAACTACACCGGCTGGATTGGAAAGATGTATGGCTGGAAAAGGGTTACATCGAGGTGGCTGCCCAGAAGGCCAAAACAGCCAGCAGAAGGCTGGTTCCGATATTGCCGAACCTCAAAGCGTGGCTCACCCGATACAAGGACAAGACGGGAGAGACTCCCTGTCCCCGGTTTGCCCATGACTCGACCCTGATGTCTAAGTTCAGCCAATCAGCAGATCTCGTGGGGTTCGCCCGGGTCCACAATGGATTCCGCCATTCCTTTGCCTCCTACAGGCTCGCTCAAACCCAGAATGCGGCTCAGGTGGCCTTGGAAATGGGAAACAGTCCCAGGAAGCTTTTTGAGAACTACCGTGAGTTGGTCACTCCGGAGGATGCAGAGGAGTGGTTCGGCATCATGCCGGGCATCAGGAAAAAACCCGGTAACGGGCAGGTAGATGATTCAGGTAAAAAGCCCGAGAAGAAGGGATCTGCCAAGAAACCCAAGAAAAAGGCATCACCGAAGGATCTCGTCCCAGGTAGCTCTTCGAGTCGCTCCTATCGCCTTAAGAAGCTCGCTGCGCCGAAATAGCCGGTGTTTACCAATCTTATAACTTGGAAGCTCACCCATTTGGACGTACTGAAGGAATGATCGGAGCGGCAGGCCCATCCAGGCCGCAGCGACCTTTGAACTGATGAACTCTGCGCTAGGATGAACACCTGGCGGATCCCCTTTCGGGACTTCAGATGTACTGATCATTACGACCGCCTGAGCAGCCCCCTCAAAGGCGTCACTATCCTTCTCTTGGGTTACTTCATGCATGGGCAAAAAAGCCCCTGCCCTTTCAGGCAGGGGCTCTCTTGAGACTTCGGATCAAACTCAGCTGAGCTTCACTCCAGTGTTTTTGATGAAGTTCTTGGCTTGGTTGACGATGACCTGCTCCTGACGTTCAGGCTTCATAAGCGGGCTCACCATGGAGCGGATGGCTTTCAGGACTTCTGCTTGTTCCGGCTTCTCCAACCAGGCTTTCACCTTGGTTGTGTAGCCCTCCCGCTGATCTAAATCCTGCATCTTGCGCAGGAGGAACTTACGCTCCAGTTGCTCCCTGGGGAGTTGCTTTACGAACTCCACAAGTCCGGGCTCGGACTTCATGAAGGCTTCCAGCTTCGCGTTGACCTCGGGGTTGATTTTGAACTGCTGCATCAGTTCCTCTTTCTGTTTCGGTGATGTGATGGCCATATATCTCAGTTGTGGCGCACGGCGTTTAGATTCCCGTAGCCGTGCAAGTTGACGGGTAATCCTCAGACCTTTCGTCCAAGGGTTTCCCCGAAAGGGGTCACCCTGATCTGCTGAACGACCGACTTGAGGAAACGCTGGGCGATTCTCCGGGGGTTCTGTTTCCGGATTTCGTCATGAAGATGGTGTTGGAGGAGCTGGCTGACCGTGACCTTTGCTCCGGCACTCTCGGTCAGGGAGACAGCCTCTTGAAAAATCGCGTAGCTCGCGGGATCCAGATTGATGGCGACAGTGGTGGGTTTGCTCATGGTGTAAGTGTGTTAAGGAAGGCTAGGTCCATCAGAACCAAGCGCCGCCTTCCCTCCAGCGCATCAAGTTCCCCGTTGAGCTCATCGTTGAGCTTCATCTCGGCAATAAGATCGCCCTGCGGATCCTCTGCCTCCGAAAACCCTGTGGGCTTTTCCTCCGAAGGGTCCTGTTTCTTGGGAGCAGGTGATGCGAGGGGCTCGGCATCGAGCTGCTCCTTCAGATCCTTCACCTGGTTTTCAAGGATCGGCACCTTGTCCGAATCCTTCTGAAGGGACTCGATCCGCTTCTTCATGGCGGTGTTCTGTTCCTCCAGAGCCGCCGCATAGGCCTTCTGCTGGGAGTTACGCTGATCCCCATCCGTCTTGACGTAATAAGAGGGGGTCGGATCAGAAACGACCAGCGGGTAGGCATACGGCCCTCCCGGCCTGTAGTTCCAATCGGCAGACTGCTCCTTGCGGTAGAGTGTGTGCCGCTCATGCATATCGTCCGGGAAGTCAGGATCGGTGTACCTTCCCGTCGGATAGGATTTCACGACTTCAGAAGTGCGGACTCTTGAAAGAGTGCTCCGCGGAACGCTGGTTCCGGCAACAGCAGGATAGTTTTCGGGATTCACGGTTTTGTGTGTGGCGCAGCCCGAGACGGCGCAGATCAGTGGAATGCAGAGGAGGTACTTCATTTGGCGGATGGGTTGTTATTTGCGGCAAGCCCGCGAGCGGCCTTGTCGAGATCGACCGTCTGGGTGACGTAGAGGTAGAAGAGCGTCCCGCCCGGAACGCGGATGTAGTAGGGGTTCTTCTGCAGCCCATCGAGGAGCCGCTGGGCATAGAGCTGTCCACCGGCTTGGATTCCTGCAGATAGGGCCTGTGTCATTCCTCCTCCCTGAAGCTGCGTGGCTCCCCCCGTCAGCGGGGAAATAATGTTGGTCACCCCTGGGAAAGCTCCCGCCCCTGCGGCAACCATCGAGGCTAACATCGCCTTCGCCTCCGCATACTTGTCGGAGGCGATCTGATAGCCCCGTAGTCCCGCCGATCCATCAGTATCTTTCCAGCGCCCTGGCTCCTTCTCATCAGGCGCGTAGTCCAGCACCGTGCCAGCTAGGGGGAGTTGCTTCCCGTTCTGGAAGACGAGCATCCACTGATGCTCGGAGCCTACCCGATCTCTAGCGGCACTGGTCTTGGCAACCCCGTGAACCTCCGTCCCTGCCGGGATGATGAGTCGTCCATCCCTCCAGACATCCTCAGTAATCAGGCCGATGATCGGTGTATCCAGGTTGATGGAGTCCACCGTATTTACCAACTCGCATTTCAGGAGTCGTCCATAGGGAAGGTAGTTCTCACTCAGTGAGTTCTCCTTCATGGCAAAGATCGCCTGCGGAATCGGTGGTGGGGTCTTCACCGCAAGGGGTCTTCCATCAGTCTGCACGGCAGCAGGCTTCGGGGTGGGCGTCGGCCTCACCGGTTGGATGTCAGGGATCCCCTCGTCAATCGTGTACCCCTTGGCTGCTGTGGCCTGCACCGGAATGTCCGGGGTTACCTTGCTCACCTTCCCTTCGCCTCGATGCAACAGGATGAAGGCCAGAATCACCCCTCCTGCAAACAGGAAGAGGATCAGCCGCCCGGTCGGCTTGTTGAGTAGCTCCGTCTTGAAATCGCGGAGGTTCATCGGACGACGTTCTTGTTGGAGGTACCACTAGCACTGGCACTCCTCACCGCTTGATGAGGTTCTGCCCTAACCACGAGGACATTCCATTTGTTGTCGGGGGCGAGGTGATTACGGCCACCCTGCCCATTCCCCGTGATGGCAAAGAATGCAGTGGTCACCGACTTCGGCGGCATCACCCCGGAGGCATCGGCAAGGGACTCCGTGTAGATCCGCTCATCCAGCCGAACAGCCAGATCCTGCGGCTTGTAGTAGATCGCCTCGTTGGAGTCGTTCTCCAGCTCCAGGCGAAAAACGAGTGTGTCCTCCTTCTCGAATCTCCAGACATCGAGGATCCGGATCGTGAAGTCCTTGTAGTAATTGGTGATCCCCGGCGAGGCATGGAGCACCCCGGCCAAGGCATCATGCTCCGCCTTCAGCAGCAGCGGGTAGGCCTTGGCCTTATCCATGAGCGAGAGGATCCGCTCGGGCACGACATTGATCTTCCCCTCCTTACCACTCCGTTCCTCCTGGTAGAGGGTCACATTGTAGAAGGGATGATCCGAAGCCGTTAGGTGGAACACGTAAGCCTTCCGGTTGAAGATCACGGTCAGGTGATCCTCCGCATCCTTCTTCAGCGCCCGGATCGTGAAGTAGAAGTTCCCTGGAGTGAACGAGATCAGGAATCCTGCGTTCTCCTGATCCTGAACGGCAATCGACTTGGCATAGAGCCCGGAGATTTCCGAGGGAAACATGACGGTCGTGGTTCCCGTCTTCGAGGCCACCGGGATGTCGTAGATGACGAACTCATCGAGTGGCTTCTGGACAATGGATCCGGCGTGGGCGAGCGAGCCCATGCATAGGATTGCAGCGAGGATTGGGAGCTTCATGCCCCCGAGACTTTCAGAAAATCACACCTCTGGTGCTCCCGGTTGGGAGCAACTTAATGATTTTTTACTTAGAGCTGATCTGAGGCGGACCGTCTGTAGAAACGATTCGATCTACGTTTCATTTCGAGTCTTCTCGGCAACTGGCTCCGCGAGACGATAGCCGGTGCTTCTCCCTGCCCCATCTTCCCGAAGCATCAGGCCTCGTGTCAGCAGGTCGTTGATGTCGCGAAGCGCAGTGTCCGCAGAGCACTTCGCAATCTTTGCATACTTGGAGGTGGAAAGTTTTCCCTCAAACCCGTCGAGCAGACGGTTGATCACCGCATGCTGGCGTTCATTCACCGGGCCGTCTTGGTTGATGCGCTCCCAGACCCTCGCCTTATGCAGGATTCCCCGAAGGCTTATCTGCGCCTCTTCAAGCGCTCTGTCCAGACAGTCCAGAAACCACTCCAACCACAGGGTGATGTCGATGGTTCCGCGCTGGCTGCTTTCCAGCGAATCGTAATACTGCTTCCTCTCCTTCTCGATCTGCGTGGACATGCTGTAAAAACGCTCCGCCACGCCGTCCGCCCTTGCGAGCGCCAACTCTGCAATGGCCCTGGCAATACGGCCATTGCCGTCTTCAAACGGGTGGATCGTCACAAACCAGAAATGTGCAATGCCAGCCTTGAGAACAGGATCAATCGTCGTGCTTCCCTCGAACCATTCCAGGAAGCGGCAGACCTCCTCATCAAGGAGGTCTGCATCCGGGGCCTCAAAATGAACATTTTCCCGCCCCATCGCTCCGGAGACCACCTGCATGGGGCCATCCTCCCCGGTACGCCATGCTCCCGTGGTGATGCGTCTCATCCCACTACGCCCGCTTGGAAATAAAGCCGCATGCCATGAAAAGAGTCTCTCGGCTGTGAGTGCTTCGCCGAACTTGCGAGTAGCATCGAGCATCATCTCAACAACCCCCTCGACGTGACGATTCACAGGAGCCACCCCCGCATCAACAATCCCCAGGCGTCTCGCAATCGAGGAGCGCACCTCCTCCTCATCGAGTTTTTCCCCCTCGATCGCGCTGGACCCGATCACCTCGCTGGTCAGGCTTTCAAGGTTGGCCTCACCACGGAGATGGAAACCGAGTCCCTCCATTTGTCCAAGCAGCCGACCCTGCTGGTGCCGGACCTTTGCCAAAAGTGGCAGCAGCCTCGCCTCGTTCCATCGGAACTCGGGCCACTCTTTACGCTGATGGATATAGGTCATGGGGATATTCGCCGTATCTTTGCGGAGATTATCGTCCGCAATCTCCGCAAATCAAGAATCTCCGCAGTTTTGCGGTAAATAACCCTGCTTTTCTCCGCAAACCTTCCTACAGAGGGTGCTCCTCGTACTTGAAGTCTTGAACGACGAGGGGTAGACGCCCGTTTCCCATGAGGTCGGGGTTACGGACGAAGAAGAAGGTGATCTTGAACTTTGCCACCTCGCGGAACTCGATCTTGTTGACCGTCCCAGTTCGGACGAGGTTTCCCTCGGCCTCAACATCAACTGCCTCATAGGAGGCTCCGGACCCATCCTTCATTTTGCGGGTGTCCAGGATATCGAGCTTGGAAACCTCCACCTTCTGGTGGATCTCCTTCTCCTTAAATTCAGGGTTCTGCTTTTTGTAGAGGGCGATCGCTTTCTTGCGAGCGGGGTCTTCCAGATACATCCGCTTGAGCAGGTCGGGCAGATCGGGCCCGATCGGATTGCGCTGTAGTAGCGCCAGACAAGCTAGCCGAACATGGTAAGCATGAAGCTCCCCCGCTTCTTCAAAACCCAAGAGCGGCGAATAGATCAGGGTACCTCCCTGATCGAGGATGACGACCTTCTCCTTCTGTTTCATGGCCTTGATGGTCAAGTAGGGAGAGGTGACGGCCAGAGCCGCACAGATGAGGGCAATCGCCATCCAGAATCTGGCGGCGACGATGTTGTTGGTGATGGAGGTGACAGCGGTGAGCTTCATGGGTTGGTGTTGTCGGGTTTGGAAGAAGGGGACGAAGAGGGTTTTGCCTTCGAGGCATGGGAGTTGAATGCCGCTTGGGCAGCCTGAGGGGTCGAAAGGCTCCCCTTATGATTGGAAACCGTCCCCTTGGACTGATCGGTTACGGAGAAAGACTCTGGAGAAGTCTGCTGGGCCACCATGGACGGATTTGCAGGGTTAAAGACCATGCCTCCACTGCTTTCTGATTCCGGCGGAGCTGGGACACTCCCTCCTGCGCTTTCCGCAGCACCTCCTCCAAGGTCATTGGCGATACGGGAAGAGGCATTTGCGGCACCTGCCGCAGCTTTTCCAGAGGCAACTGCTGCCTGTGCCGCCGCCGATCCTCCGAAGGTAGCTGCAGCTCCTGCAACGGAGGCTCCTGCTCCAGCCGCCAGTCCGGCTGCTTGGAGCGTATTGCTGATACCGGCAGTCAGGGCCGAGGTCGTGCCACTGGCTCCCTTCATGATCGCCCCCGCCACAAAGGGCACCGAGAGATAGAAGAAGACCGTGATGATCGAGGCAAAGGCCATGATGAACGGGAAGAGGAGCCAGTTCTGAACCACGATCGCGTTCTGAGCCACTTGGACGATCCCTCCCGAGGTGATCGGGATGAAAAGGGTGTCGCTGATCGCGACAATCACGATGTCGACCAGGCAAATCCCTAGATACCAGAGCATCACAGTGAAGGAGGTCACCCCGAAGTGAACCCCGAACGATTGAGTCGGTGAGAAGAAGAGGAACCCCAGCAGAAGCGGTGAGATAGCAATCATCCCGGCGATCGCGAACTGCTGAAAAAAGTTGAGCACCACCATCATGAAGCGCCCGATACCCTGAAAGAAGTACCCGACCGCCGCCGGGACGATCTTCCCAAGATCCGTCCACGAATCGGACGGCTGGTTCTGAATCCTCGAAGTCAGCAACTGGATGAACTTGGCATCCTGCGCATTCGTGAACTTCTGACGCATGTCCTGAAAAGCTTCCATCCCTTTGTTCATGATCGTCGGATACCCAGCGATTAGGGCTACGATGATCGTCACCTTAAGGATCGTTCCGAGGAGGGCTCTGGGATCCGATCCAGCCTTCAAGCCCATTTCCCCGATCCCCAAGATGCAGAGCACGAAGGCAAAAGGCATCATCAGCATCCGGATCTGATTGGCCGAATCGAACAGATTGGAGAGGGCCGGCATCATGGATCAAAATCCCGGAGGCAAAGAGCCCTCGTTGCCCTGGGAGCCAGACTTGGTGGCAGACGATTCCGCATCGGCGCCCATCTGGGCACTCTCCCGGTTGCGTGCCCGACTGATTTCCTCGGCAGCGATCGCCTCGGTAGCTGCCCGGTTCTCATTGAGCATGTGGAGCAACTTCACCTGGTGCTCTGCACCATCCATGATCCCGTCGAGATCCTTCAGCGAGGTCTGGGCCGTGGTAAGCGATCCCTGAAGTTTCTGCACCTCGGCATCGTCTTGCGCGTTCTTGAGCTGATCGTTCAGCGCCGCGATCTTGATGTTGAGTTCCTTCCTCTTTCCCTGCGCCTGCTTCAGCATGTCCTGGAAGTTGGCGTAAGCGTTCTCCACCGCCCGGAACTGCTTGAGGGGATCTCCCTCATCTCGGAAGGAGGCCGTCCCCTCAAACGGCGTCTCGATCCGCTTGTAGGCATTCATATCGATCGGCCGGTACATCTGCTGAATCGCCACCGACTGCTTGGCTCCCTGCTGGGTGATTTTGGAGAGGTCGCTCAGCGTGTCGGTGATCCCCGAGTTCCTCAAATACGACGAGAAAAGCCCGCTCTGGATCATACCCGAAATCGCCGCCGGATTACCGATGGCCTGCTTCACCTGCTGGGCCACCTCCAGTTGGCTCTTCACTGTGTCGAGCGTCTGGGCAAGGCTCGAAAGCTGCTGAGCCCATTGTGTCTGCTCCCAGGCATACTTCAACTGGTCGAAGGCGTTCTTCGCCACGGTCGCTTGTTCGACCACGGGATCGCTCACAACCCATTGCGCATTGGCGGGCAGAGTTACCAACAGGGATAGAAGGAGTAGGTACTTCTTTTTCATGGCTAGTTGCAGATCGGAATCGCGATCTCATAGGGGACTATCTTCACCTTGGCATCGGGATCGGGAGGGACAGTCAGCTTGTAAACCGAGAGATGGCGCTCCGGGTTCTTCCCAGGCTTTTGCAGGCTCTGCTCGATCCAGTACTGGCGTTTCACCGCATCGGCGGCTCCTTTCTCGTAGCCTTTCTGGAATTGGGATCGACTGGCACAGCCCGCAAGGGCACAGAGGCCGATCAGAAGGATTGGTTGTTTCATTTGTGTTGGGGTTGGGTGGTTTCTTGGAGGATGCCAGCCACGATGTCGTCGTGACTGCGGAGCTTTCTGCTGCGCTCATCAAAGTCCTGTCCCGTTGAGGAGGAGCAGAAGAGCATCTCGGGAGAGACCCGGTTGTGGATCGTTCCGCACCGCGCCTGTTGCACATCGAGGTGGTAGTAGGTGAGAGCTGCGTACTTGTTGTGCTCCGGCAAATGCTCCGGCAGCGGATAGCGGGAGACCGCTTCCTTGGTCGCATCCGAGAGGTCGATATCCCGTGCGACATCCTCGATGTCCCTGCGATCATTCATGCGGGTGAAGAAGAACTGCTTGGCGTTACCGAAGACGATCGGACGGATCCCCGAGTTCTGGAAGCGGCTGTACTGCTGGACAATCGAGATGATCCATGTGGAGAACTTCGAGAGCTGGGCATAGAACTCGCTCACTAGCTGCTCACCACCCGGCACGTCCAAGGTTCTTGCCACCTCCTCGAAGATCACCCGCTTACGAGCTCCTCGGGGGAGCGTGATGATGTGTTGGCGTCCGTAGTTGGCGATGAGGAACCCCGCCAACTCCTTGAGCTGCTTGTTAGACTCAGGGATGTAGGTCAGATCGAAGTGAGCCACCCGTCCGGTCATGGAGAGCGTCGAGTGACCGCAGAGCAGCCGTTGCTCGTTCCAAGGTGCGAGGAGTGTCGCCAGATGATTGATCTCATCCCGATTATGCTCCGCAAAGGGAGCCACCAGCATCATCTGCTGGAGCATGTCATGGGTTGGGTAGTCCGTAGGCCCGAAGAACGCGAATGCCGTGTTGCGGACATGGCGCTCCATGTCATGCGACTTAATGAAGCGCGACACATCCTCCCCCTTGGGCGCCACTAGAAGGTCCTGCCGTTCTTCATCGGTCGCCGTGTGCTTCAGTTCCGTCCAGGCCTCTAGAAAAGTAGCCGAGAGCGGCATGTGGCGGGATTTGTACTCCAGGACCGCCATGGCATGGCGGGCCACCATGTCGAGCCGGGTACCATCCTCAGAGATCCACTCCTCGAAGCGATCCGTGTAGAGCTGCTCGATGTACTGGGTGATCTGAGCAAGTCGCAGGTTCCTACGATCTTCATCGGCTGGATTGCCTGCCATCTTGGCCACCAGTGCCGCAGCGGTCGTGATCTGTAGATTGGTTAGCGGGGCTCCCTGGGTATCGAGGTAATTCAGGCAGAGATCCCCATCGGGCTGAATGATGATCGGGGTACTCCCCAAACCTTGGGCCTGAGTCCAGATCCCGTAAGAGAGGCCCTCCTCCACGATCAGTGTGAAGTCGTAGTAGGGATCCGTCTGCGATAACAGATCGCACATGAAGGCCGACTTCCCGGCCCTCGTCATCCCAAGCAGAACCGCAAGTTGCGGCGTTCCTGAAACAAAGTTCCTTACCCCCACAAGGTTCCGATTGGAGCCGTCGTAAAGTGCCTCCGCTCCCTCCAGATGCCCTGTGAAGGTGGAGGAGAAAGGAAGTAGGTCAGCCAGCCATTCATCGAGGCCGCTGTCAGCATGGTGGGTGTATTTCCCCCAGAGCCATCCCGGCCACGTTTGATACCAGATGTTCTTTGTCGTTGCCGCCGAGGAGAGATTGCTCGTCCAACATTGGGCATCCTCCATCTGGCCGAAGGCGGTTTCGATTTGCCGTGTCTTGGAGACGAGACCCTCCTCGGTCGCGTCCCATACATGAACCACGTAATCATAGAGGAAGGGAACCGTATCGCCTTGGGCGAGGTTGCGGATGCGCTCCTCCTTCACTCCCTTGGAAGTTAAAAGCGAATGTTTTCCCTCCGCCGCGTAGTCCCCTCGTACCCGTTCAAGCGACTTCTCCGCTTTGTCGATCTCCCTGCGGACGTTCTGGGGGTAAAGATTGACCGTGATCGCGTAGTCGAGGAAAGGAAGCGAGGTCAGTGCCCAAAAGATGCCCCTCCTCGTCTTCTGCGGACGGCGTTTGAGGATTACAAGATTGTGGTAGAAGCCATCCGAGTAGAACCCGAAGTTCTTCCCAGCCTGTACCCCTTGGTGCCAGCAGTTCTGGTGGATGGTTTCCTCCTCACGGAACTGCCCGATCGGATCATAGCCATCCCGGCGTAGGTAGGAGGGATTGAAGAAGGTCGCGTAATGCCGATAGAGATCCTCCGTCCCCATCGCTGTCACCCGGCAGCCATGCCCATCAAAGAGAGAGGCAATCACCCTCCCGTGCTGGGAGAAGGCCTCGTTATATTGGAAGAGGAGTCGGTTGTAGTGCTCCTCCAGGCCCTTCCTGGAAGGGGACGATGGAGGATCGGCATCGATCTTCTTGGATAAGAAGAGCAGGAGCTTTTCTCGGCGCAGTCCCCCGGACTGCATTGCCTTCCAGTAGCGATTGAAGCGCTCGTTGCGTGTGATTGCTGACCAAGACGCAGGATCACACCGCTCGTCGGTCACTTCCTTGTAGGCGATCAGCTCATCTCGGTAATCGGAATCGACCGACCATCGGATTTGGCATCTGGTTGATTCATCGAGCGAATGAAGGAACTGCCGAACAGACTCGTAGAAGCCATCGAGCGTATGTTCGCTTGCGTGCCGCAGATCTGGTGCGTCGATTACATACCCCTTGGAGACGGCTCCACGGCTATCGAGTTCGTTCCAGATCAGCAGATCGTGGGAGATCCAGCCGTTAGGAGCCTGCATGGGTATGGAGGGGGTTGCGGTGTTGCTTACGCGGGGCCGTCCATCCGCTCCCGCAGAGGAGGCTTTCGAGCAGGTCCGTGTCGAAGGACTTCGGCTTCCCCTGACGGAGGGTGAAGATGTAGAGAGCCGTTACCGCAAACGGCATGGCTCCGATCACTACGCAGCTTGCCGGGTCATGACTGTGCGAGAGCATCAGCGCGAGCCCGAGGCCGATCATCCCGCTTCCGAGCAGGAAGAGGATGTTGATCCCTTCGACACCCCAGATTTTCCCGTCGCTGTCATCACCCGCATGGGTGGGAATCACGCCCCGGCTCATTGTCCCACGCTGATGGTGGGCATGCCGCCCGCATTGAATAGCGCCTGGGCGATCAGGACCGAGAGACCAAGGAGAAGTCCTCCCACAATCGACATCTTGCCCATGTCGGCATTGCCACTGCGGACCTGCCATCCGCCATGGGCGATGACAATGACTGCGATGATGTAGAGGAACTTTGCAATGATCCCTAGTCCTTGGGATAAAGCGCCGTCGAGTGATGTGGATTGAGCGAGGATGAAGTGGTGCATAGGAGCGGCACCATAGACGGGAAAAATGCGTTTGGTGCTCCCGGTTGGGAGCAACATTTCAAAATCCTCATTTTTTAAAGACACGTCGCTTCCTCAGTTCCCGCATGTTGTTCGCGAGTACCTTCGGGTCGCTAAGAGCCTCGGGAAAGAGGTCGTGCAGGCCGACATTGAGAACCTCCGCCAGGTAGTAGATATCGGAATCCGAGACCCAGATGATCTGCGCCTCGATCTTGGAGACCTTTGCCCGGCTGACCTTCTCCATCCCGAGGATTTGTAACTTTGCCGCCAGCATGTCCTGGGACCAGCCAATGCGGTTGCGATGCCAACTTACTTTAGGACCTATGATATTGAGTGCATTCATGGGGCGTCAGCAAACGCCACCCCGAGGCTTTCACGCTTTTTTGAATCCGCGCTGAGGCCTTTAACTTGATAGCTGATCTGGAAGGTCCTTCTTTCCTTCACCCCCCAGATAATGCATTTCCTATTGGATCTGGTGCTCCCGATCGGGAGCAACTTGCACTTGGCCCCTTTTTCTCAAAAAGGCTCCCCCAACGGGGGTTTTCTACCCCCGGTAGATTTTAGAAACAGAAAGAATATTTTCTGTGCCTAGGACACTCTGTGTCGGGTCTACCTGGTACTCTGCCGTAATGAATACCTCCGCCCAGACCATTGATCACATCATGCGGCGTGATACATCTTGTTGACCTCCCATGGGTTTCTTCCGCTTCCGCCGCAGCATCAAGCTCTTCCCCGGGGTTCTTTGGAACATTGGCAAGAAGAGCTCGTCACTCAGCTTTGGAGGCAAAGGTGCCCACTACACGGTAGGTGGTCCCAGAGGCAGTCGCACCACCGTGGGAATTCCTGGCACTGGTCTTTCCTACACCGAGACCTCAGGTCACTCCTCCTCTCCTTCAACAACAGAAAGCTCAGGATGTGCCGGATGCCTTGGGCAGATCATCGTGCTGTTACTCGTTCTGGGTGGCATCAGCATGTGCGTAAACAGCGGTAAAGAGTCACCCGCCGATAAGAAACCCGCGGCAAAGCCAACGGCAACCCCGCAGGCCTCGGCCACACCCACGCCCCAGCCTACCCCGGCACCTACTGCGACTCCTCTGCCCTTCCCTGAGAGCCCTTATTGGCCCAAGAAAGTGAGATTGCTCAAGCCGGTCGAGTTCACGGGTTCCGTTTCAGGAGGTACTGTGCGAAGTACAGTCTCTGCCGGTACCATCCTCCCAGCTCACCTCTCCGAGGATCATCAGAGCGTGGAGGTCCGGATGAATGACCTCACGACCACCATCCCCTTGGCCGACACGGACTTTCTAAAGAGGGCAGTTGCCCGGCAAAAGCGCCTTACTAACTAGCCCATTCCCTCCTCGCCACCTACCACTCTGACCGCTATCTGTCATACACCATGCTGACCGGGGAAATTCGCAATCAAGTTGATCGTATCTGGAATGAGTTTGCCACAGGTGGGCTCTCCAATCCCCTGGAGGTCATCGAGCAGATCACCTACCTGCTCTTTCTGAAGCGCTTGGATGATCTTCAGACTTTGGAGGAGAGCAAGGCGGCTCGCCTGGGTAAGTCGATTGAGAGACGTATTTTCCCCGAGGGGAAAGATCCCAAAGGACGCTCCTATGAGGATCTGCGTTGGTCACGGTTCAGGAACTTCGCCCCTGCAGAAATGTTTGCGGTGATCGGTGAGCATGTCTTCCCCTTCCTCCGCAACCTCGGCGGAGATGGCTCCACCTACGCGCATCATATGAAGGATGCCCGCTTCACCATCCCGAAGGCCTCCCTACTGGCCAAGGTCGTCGACATGATCGACCACATCCCCATGGAGGACCGGGATACCAAGGGAGATCTCTACGAGTACATGCTCGGAAAGATCGCCTCGGCCGGCAGGAATGGTCAGTTCCGGACACCCCGCCACATCATTCAGCTCATGGTCGAGCTGACGGCCCCTACAGCGAAGGATGTCATCTGCGACCCAGCCAGCGGCACCTGCGGCTTCCTCGTGGCCGCGGGAGAGCACCTCCGTGACCACCACCCCGAGATCCTGCGGGATACCGCGCTAAGGAAGCACTTTCACGAGGGGATGTTTCATGGGTTCGATTTCGACAACACCATGCTCCGTATCGGCAGCATGAATATGCAGCTCCACGGAGTGGAGAATCCCGACATCCGCTACCGCGACTCCCTCGGACAGGATCATGCTGGGGAAGAGGAGAAATACACCCTCGTTCTGGCTAATCCTCCTTTCGCCGGATCCCTCGACTACGAGAACTGTGCCAAAGACCTCCTCCAAGTTGTCAAAACCAAGAAGACCGAGCTCCTCTTCATGATCCTCTTCCTCCGACTGCTGAAGCCGGGAGGCCGCGCAGCCGTCATCGTTCCTGATGGAGTCCTCTTCGGCTCGTCGAAGGCCCACAAAGAACTCCGCCGCCTACTGGTCGAGGAGCAGAAGCTCGATGCCGTCATCTCCCTCCCCGGAGGTGTTTTCAAGCCCTATGCCGGAGTCTCCACGGCGATCCTGCTCTTCACCAAGACAAACTCCGGAGGCACAGATCATGTCTGGTTCTATGATGTCTCCGCTGATGGGTGGAGCCTGGATGACAAGCGCACCCCACTACTCTCCTCTGAGAAGCTCGGTTCCGTCACTCGGGAACAGCTCTCCACCGAGGAACATCCCAAGAATAATCTCCCCGATCTCCTGACCCGATGGAGCCAGCGTGATGGATCAGAGAAAGGAAATCCCCGGACGGCCCAGAGCTTCTGCGTGCCAAAGGGTGACATCGCGGCCCAGGGCTACGACCTCTCGCTGAATCGTTACAAGGAAGTCGTCCACGAGTTGGTGGCCCACAAGCCACCCAAGGAGATCATCGCCAGCCTCGCCGAGCTGGAGAAAGAAATCGTCCTCGGGATGAAGGAACTGGAGGAGATGATTGGCTCATGACAAAAGCCCCCTCCATGGTGGCGCTTGGTGAGGTTGCTGACTTCATTCGAGGTATCAATTTCAAGCCGGATGATGTTGTGTCCTTGGATACTCCAGGGTCTGTGGCGTGTATGCGCACAAAAAATGTTCAGACGGAAATACATCTCTCGGACGTATGGGCAGTGGGGGAGGTTTTTGTGAGAAGAGAGGAGCAAATGCTTCAGTGCGGCGACATTCTTGTGTCGAGTGCAAACAGTTGGAACCTAGTCGGGAAATGCTGCTGGATACCTCAGTTGCCTTACCGTGCTAGCTTTGGAGGTTTCATTTCTGTCCTTAGGGGAAAGAAAGGAAAAGTATTCAACCGATATCTCTATCATTGGTTTGCTTCGGGAAAGATTCAGGCTCTTTTGAGAAGCTTTGGTCAAAAGACTACCAACATATCAAATCTCAATTTTGACCGTTGCCTGAAACTGCTAATCCCCCTGCCTCCGTTGGAAGAGCAGAAGCGTATTGCCGAGGTGCTAGATAAGGCTGAGGAAGTTCGAGCCAAGCGCCGCGCCGCTCTCGCCCAACTCGACACCCTAACCCAATCCATCTTTCTGGAGATGTTTGGGGATCCCTCCTCGATTTTAGAGAAATGGCCAACCAAGAAGTTGGGGGAGTTACTTGAATTTCTAACGAGCGGTTCTCGTGGATGGGCAGAATACTATTCTGAGTCCGGCGATCTATTTCTTCGCATCCAAAATGTCCGGAGAGATCATCTCCTTCTAGATGACATTGCCTTTGTCAAAGCACCTGATACTGCCGAAGCAAAACGGACCAGAGTTCAGACTGGAGACGTTCTTTTAAGCATCACCGCTGATTTAGGCCGCACGGCAGTCGTTCCTGAAGGTCTTGGAACTGCATACATCAATCAGCATCTTTCGATTCTGAGAAGCAAAGCACTCGTTCCACGATTTCTCTCTGCATACTTCGCTTCTCCCGCTGGTGAGCGTCAAGTATTTGGGAGGAATCGGCATGCAGTGAAAGCTGGATTGAACTTTGACGATATTCGGTCGTTTCTTATTCCAGTTCCACCAATCGAGTTGCAGCGCAAATTCGCCAATCGAGTTACTACCGTTAAAAAGCTCAAATCTACCCAACGCGCCTCCCTGGTTGAACTCGACACCCTCTTCGCCTCACTTCAGCACAGGGCTTTCTCAGGGAAGTTATGAGTTTTGAACCCTCAGACTTTGGAGATAGTAATACTGATGGAGCCAGAAAATTTTCACTAGAAGGGAAAACTCTATTAGTTTTCAATTTATTGAGTCACCATGATAATAGAATAGCACATATATATCGAGGGGCATTGGAGGTTAGTTTTAGCAAATGCTCTGATTTTGAAGCATTATCAGCCCATGGATTTCGGGAAGTCATAGAGAAAGCTAACTTCTGGATCGGAAGAGAAGGCGGAGGAATTAGCATGGGGCAATATGTTGAAAACAACCTGCGAAGTGAATATGAAAGCTATTTTCTTGAAAAGAAACCTTCATTTAAAGACTTAGATAGCAATATACTATCAGGCTTTATTTCTTCATTCCTTGATTTTTGTACGTGGATTGATAACGAACGAGGGCCGAAGTTGGCCAAAGCTGAAAAAACTCTCAGGAAACTACAGAAAAGTCGTCCTAAGCCAGCCTCGTTTGAGGATGATATAAACAGTTGGAAGGAGCTCTATGATCGGTTTACTGATTATGCTCATCATAAGTCTAGGGCATCTAGGTTTCCACTAAATAAACAAATTGAGAGCCTTGAAAATATTCTTCTAAAATATCTTCGGCCCAATGAACCTGCTAAGTTTAATGAGATAAAAACTATTGTAGAACTAACATTTCTGCCATCAAGGGATACATTAGAGGCAATCTATCTTCTTTTTGATCAATGGGCAGAGCGCGTATTCTTCTTTGAATGCATTACTGATAGTAAGTGGGTTCATATTCTCTTGGAAAACGGGTGGTTTGATGTTGGGGAAAGATATGGTCCTAATCCAGATTCACCAAACCCACTACTTCCCGAAGTTTTTTTCTTGGAAAAGTTTGTAGTCGAAACGCCTGATCCAGCACAGAAAGCTGCTCTGAAGCTAGCAACGAGGGCAACGCCATTCATCCAGCAGAGGCTGCTAGGTATTGCAAGCCAACTTCCAATCAATCTAGCTACGGACTTTATCTCCTATGCAAAAGCATGGTTGAAAGAAAGAAATCCTGGGCGATCCCATTTATCATACCAAAACTTTATTGCTCATCTGATCTCAAGTGGTCTCACCAAAGATGTCGCGGATCTAATTCTCGCAGTACTACGTCTCGACTTTGAATTAGAGGAAAATTCTGATTCAGATACTCAAAGTGATCTCGATCAACTTGTTAGAATATCAAAAACCGATTCGATATGGGATCTATATGATTACAAATCTTTAGTTTCTGAAATAACTCTGAAGGTTCAGCCTGATGATGTACTGAATCTCCTGAAGATTTACTGTGATCTCTTATCGGATGCGATCACTCATTCAGGCGTAAATAAAGGTTCTGAAGACAGAAAGTGGGATGATTACTCAGAAATATGGATGGGTTCCGTAGAGCCTAGTGATCAGCTTCGAGACTACGACCACAGGGAATATCTCGTAATAGGAATCCGCGACTTATCTGAAAGAGTTATATCAGGACGGCCTGCGCGATTAAATGAAGCAGTTGAAATATTAAAGGCCTTCCCTTGGCTGATTTTTAAGCGATTGAATCTCCATCTAATTCGGGAATTTGGGGCAATCCAACAGGTTAACAATGAATTGGATGCAGGTGCTGTTTTGGGAGCGGATAACCCTCACGAGTGGTTCGTCATGCTCGAGGAGAAATTCGACAGTCTCGTCGAAGAAGACAAAAATAGGATTTTAGGATGGATCGAGGGAGGGCCTGATCTCTCTACTCGCATTGAATATTACATGCAGGACCACGAGGGAGCCCCTCCCGACGAGGAAACTCTCGATATCTGGAAACGTTACTGGCAATATCAGCAACTCTCTCTCCTGAATGGGAAACTGCCCGAACAATGGCAGGAACGATTCAATGAATTGCATGAGCATTTCAAGACTCCAGGGCATCCAGCCTTTAGGTCTTGGAAGAGCGATGTGCAAATCATGCCGAATGAAAGTCCGTTTACGGTAGAAACCATTCTCACTGAGCCGAACGATTGGGTCCTTTCTGAAATCAGGGCATGGAAGCAGAAACAGCACCTTGATGAGGTTGATGAGTGGGGTCTGCAGGGGGCTCTGAAAAGTGCTGCTCTCAAGCAGCCTGAGTTTTTTCTCAAAGACATTCAAAAGTATCGTATCCTATCCGATCACGAGCGTCTCTCTGTTGATCGGTATCTGAGCATCTTGCAAGGATGCTTCGAGGCAGCCTTCGCTGGCACTCCGCTGGATTGGTCTTCACTGCTCACAGAAACTGCATGGGCCATCCATGGGGTGATCCTGAAGCTGGCTGGCTCTGAGAATCGCAACCTGGGAATCGAGATTGCCAGAGGTCTGGAAGGAGCGATCTCCAAGAAGGAGGTCAACTTCCCAAGCACTGCATGGGATCAGTTGCTGGGCTGTATCGCCCTGCTCCTACAACATCCGGATCCCGAGAAGGATGGAAAGGATACGGAGTCACCAGGAGAGCTGGCCATGACATCGCTGAATACAACGCGGTTGGTGGCTATGCGTGCTCTCTTTGACCTGGATCGAGTTCTTCATTCTGAGGATGGGGCACAGAGGGATGACTTGAAGAAGCGCGTGCTTGAGCTTCTGGAAGCGCGTCTCAGGGCGGAGCCGACGCTGGCTGGCCGTGGAATCTACGGAGAAAAGATGGGCATGCTCCTCCATTTCCATCGTGAATGGGTGGAGACGCACCTCGATGATCTCTTCCCTGCTGATCGTGTAGCAGAGAGGAATGCTGTCTGGAGCTGCTTCGTCACGATGCAGGGGGCCACGAAAACTGCGTTTGAGGCTCTTGGGAAAGAGTATGTCAGAGCAATCAGATCGATCTCTCAGGATCCTCGTGAAAAGGATTCCCGTCAGTGGGATCCCGGCGAGGGTCTCGTCCACCATCTGGCCGCTTACTACTGGTGGGGAAATCTTCCCCTTCCTGATCAACCAGATGCATCAGGCAATCTACTAGATCGGTTCTACAAGAATGGGACGGTCGCTCTTAAGGCTCACCTGCTCACTTTTATCGGCAGGAGTATGAGAACCACCAAAGAGGGGGTCCCTAATGATGTCCAAGAGCGTTTTTGTAATCTCATGGAGTGGCGGTTGAGAGAACTGGAACAATCCGGAATCAAAAGCGACCAACTTGTAGAGTTGGAGGGCTTCTGGACCTGGGTGGACGCCCAGCAGCTGGATGCCGAGTGGACGGTGAAGATTCTTCAAAGAGTTCTGATTTTGCGCCCGTTCATCGGCGATGGCCATGACTTCATGGTGATCAAGCCGCTGGCCGAATACTCAGCCAACTATCCGGAGGTGGCTATGGACTGCTTCCATAGAATTGTCTTTCCAGACAAGAATAGAGAAAAAGAGATCCCTTACTGGTGGGGAATGGATGAGGAGATCAAAATGATTCTACGCAATGGTCTCGCTTCTAGTGAGGATGCCAAAAAGCAGGCCGTGGAGGTACAATCCGTGTTAATCAACCTAGCGCGATTCGAGTTCCAGAATCTTGATCCCAAGCCGGGCGATTCTGGAGAGCTTGGTTGATTGACCATCCTCTGTTCACAATTGATTGATTCTCCCTCTATGTCCCAAAACAAGAAATCCAAGCTCGTCACCACCGATTTCCTAAATCAAAGGCGTTATCATGAGTAAGATCCCGCCATTTCCCGAAGGCCAGATTGAGGGCCTTGCCAAACTACTCGGTAATTGTGGTTCAGGAACCGACATCACCCGTGTTTTCCAGGATCGCAGTCTTGAAGACTTGTCGGGTGAATCAACAAAATGGCGTAGGATTTATTGGGTATTTCTTAAAACCCAGCATCAGCATGCCTGCGCCAACAAGATTATCGATTTTATCCAATCCTTCCTAATCCCTGCGCGGTTTATTGGGCGCAATGAAGAGTTTGAATCCCATCGGCAGCAGCTAAACGCACTTCTTTCCTTCTCTGGGTTAGAATATGGGAAAGATGGAAAGATGAGGAAATGCGACACTGCACGCACCCTTGATGAAGCCGAGAAAAGAGCTCGCACGATACGCACAAAGTTTGAAGGAAGAAAGATCCATGCAGAGGTGCTGAAGTACTGTCAGGCAGAACTTTTGCAAGAGAACTATTTTCATGCCGTTTTTGAGGCGTCAAAGGGGCTCGCTCAGCGTATCAGAGACCTTTCAGGATTCCATTATGACGGGGCCAAGCTCATTGATGTCGTCTTCTCCATTGACTCCCCGATTTTAGCAATCAATTCCCTTCGGACTGAGACGGAACAATCGGAACACAAGGGTTTTGCCGCTTTAATTAAAGGCTGTTTTGCCGCAGTAAGAAACCCTTTGGCTCATGAGCCAAAGATACTTTGGGAGGGTGAGGATGATGCGGCTGATTACCTATCGCTGATATCCCTCATCCACAGAAAGCTGGATGTCGTTGTAAAAGTTCCCAAAATTAGGACCTAGAAAAAGACCCTTCCCATGAGCCAATTCTCCTTCCTAGCCACAGAATGGACTGCTCTGCAGGACGCAGCGTCTAAGTCAGAGTCATTGGTCTATCCCGACCCGAGGGCGGCCTGCTTCTATGCGAGGAGGTCACTGGAACTCGCAGTCCACTGGATCTACAAGAACGATGGGGATCTGAAGCTGCCCTATCAGGAAAATCTCAGCGCTCTGATTCATGAGCCGAGCTTCCGGAATACAGTTGGCCCAATGATCTTTGCCAAGGTGCAACTGATCAGGGAAGTCGGCAACCTAGCAGTCCACAGCCATAAACCAATCCGGCAGTACGATGCCCTGATGGCGGTGAAGGAACTCTTTCATCTGAGCTACTGGCTGGTCCAGACATATGGGAAGGGATCGAAGCCTGCTGCGGATCTTGCATTCAATCCGGAGCTGCTACCGAAGGCTGCCGCAGTCTCAGGAGCTGAGCCCCAGAATCCTGAACAACTTCAGAAGCTGGAATCGGATCTGAAGCAAAAGGATGAGAAACTCTCAACCCTCTTGGAGGAGCGTGCAGGGCTCGATGATGAACTCAAGCGTCTCCGGGCTGAGGTCGCGGAAGCCAGGAGGGCAAATGCCAAACAGGAGGATGATCACGACTACTCGGAAGCAGAGACTCGGGACTACTTCATCGATCTGCTGCTGAAGGAATCCGGATGGGCTCTCGATCAGGAGCGTGATCGGGAGTTTCCTGTGACAGGGATGCCCAATGAGAAGAGTGAGGGATTCGTCGATTATGTCCTCTGGGGAGATGACGGGCTCCCTCTCGCCGTCGTAGAGGCCAAGCGGACGAAGCGCGATCCCCGTGTCGGCCAGCAACAGGCGAAGCTCTATGCCGACTGTCTGGAGGCGATGTATGGGCGCAGGCCGGTCATTTTCTACACCAATGGCTATGAACACTGGATCTGGGATGACACGAGCTATCCTCCGAGACCTGTGCAGGGCTTTTACAAGAAGGATGAGCTGGAGCTGATGATTCAGCGCCGATCCTCAAGGAAGCCGCTTGCTGGGACCGAGATTAACAAGGGGATCGTCGAGCGCTACTATCAGGAGAGGGCCATCCGACGTATCGGTGATGCCTTCCAAAAGGATCATGATCGCAAGGCCCTTATCGTTATGGCCACTGGGGCAGGCAAGACTCGTACAGTGATTGCTCTTTCGGATCTCCTGATGCGCTGCAACTGGGCGAAAAGGGTTCTCTTCCTAGCCGATCGTATCGCTCTGGTGAAGCAGGCTGTGAATGCCTTCAAGGCATATCTGCCCGACTCTGCGCCCGTGAATCTCGTGACCGAGAAGGAGACGGAGGGCCGCGTCTATGTGTCGACCTATCCGACGATGATGGGTCTGATAGATGAGACGAAGGATGGTCAGCGACGATTTGGCCCAGGGCACTTTGACCTGATCATCATCGATGAGGCGCATCGCTCGGTCTTCCAGAAATACAGGGCGATCTTCGACTACTTTGACTCTCTTTTGGTCGGACTGACTGCGACGCCAAAGGATGAGGTGGATCGGAATACCTACAGTCTGTTTGAGTTGGAGAATGGAGTTCCCACGGATGCCTACCCTCTCGAGGAAGCAGTGAAGGATGGCTATTTGGTGCCGCCCAAGGCGGTCTCAGTGCCGCTGAAGTTCCAAAGAGAGGGAATCTCCTACGATGATCTCTCTGAGGAGGAGAAGGAGGCATGGGATGCCCTAGAGTGGGATGAGGAGGGGAACACTCCAGCCCGAGTGGAGGCTGAGATGGTGAACAAGTGGCTCTTCAACAAGGACACAGTCGATAAAGTGCTGGAGCACCTGATGACCCATGGTCAGAAGGTGGCTGGTGGCGACCGGCTAGGGAAAACGATCATCTTTGCCAAGAATCAGGCCCATGCTGAGTTCATCGGGGAGCGCTTTAATGCCAACTACCCACACTACAGGGGAGAGTTCGCCAGGGTGATTACCTTTAAGACGGAGTATGCTCAGGATCTGATCGAGGACTTCTCCGTCAAAGATGGCGCACCCCATATCGCTATCTCGGTAGACATGCTCGACACCGGAATCGATGTCCCAGAAGTGCTAAATGTCGTTTTCTTCAAGCTCGTGCGCTCGAAGACGAAATTCTGGCAGATGATTGGTCGAGGAACGCGACTCTGCCCTGATCTTTTCGGACCCGGGCAGAACAAGGAGTTCTTCTACATCTTCGACTTTTGCCAGAACCTAGAGTTCTTCAGTCAGAATCCTGAAGCCACCGAGGGCAATGTTGCTCCTTCGCTCGGTAAGAAACTCTTTGTGAAGCGCCTTCAGATAATTGCTGAGCTCGATGAAAAGATCGGTGCCGAGGTTCGCGGCAAGGAGGGTAACACCGCCCTGGAGGAACTGCGGAAGGAAACCGCTGGTCTGCTCCATGAGGAGGTGAGTGGAATGAATCTGGAGAATTTTGTGGTGCGGCCCAAGCGGAGGTTGATCGAGAAGTATGTGGAACCTAGCTCCTGGGATGTCCTCACGAATGAACAGGGTGAGGAACTGGCTCGTCAGGTTGCGGGACTTCCATCAGAAATCGAAACAGACGAGGAGGAGGCCAAACGCTTTGATCTGTTGATCCTGAATCTCCAGCTGGCGGTTCTCACGACGGGGCCAGGCTTTATACGTCTTCGAGATCAAGTCATCGCCATAGCGGGGCTACTTGAAGAGAAGGAAAGCATCCCGATGGTACGGGATCATATGGTCCTGATCGAACAGATCCAGACGGAGGAATACTGGGAGCATGTCACCGTGCCTTTGCTGGAAAATGTCAGGAAGCGCCTTCGGTTGCTCATTAAGCTCATCGAAAAGAAGAACCGGAAGCCGATCTATACGGACTTCGAGGATGAGAAGGGCGAAGAGAAGCCGATTGAGCTGCCAGGGGTCGTCGGGGGGCAGGATTTTGAACGCTTCCGTGAAAAGGCCAGGCGATTCCTGAGAGAGCATGAGGATCACATTACCATCCACAAGCTGAGGACCAATGAACCGCTCACGGCCTCTGATCTTTGTGAGCTGGAGCGCATCTTGACCGAGAATGGAATTGGGACTGCTGCCGATGTAGCGAAGGCCAAAGCGGAAAACCATGGCCTCGGCATTTTTGTTCGCTCACTGGTCGGCATGGATCGTGAGGCGGCAAAAGGGGCATTGGATTCCTTTGTCTCAACGCAGGCCCTTACGGCCAACCAGATCGAGTTTCTGGATGAGATAGTGAATCACCTGACTGAACATGGAATCATGGATGCAGGTCGCCTGTATGAATCACCTTATACTGATTTTAATCCCCTTGGCGTGGATGGAGTTTTTCAACCAGCACAGGTTGACCAGATTATTTCAATCCTTGATGACGTAAAAACACGGGCTGTCGGATAATCCCATCAAACATAGATAACCATGAACCCTGATAGAAGACTTACTCCAAGCCAGAAAGCTATGCTGGATGAAATGAAAGGGATCGAGTTCCTCGGGGCGGAGGAACTCGCGAGATTTATTAAAAGGAAGATGTCCTCATTACCCGAGGATCAGGTGCAACAGTTCAGAATGCTATTCTCTAGCCGTATAGGACGAGGTGCTGGAGTCTGCCAACCCCCAAGCTGGCTAGCTACTTTCATCGGAGAATTCGCAAAAATCAGAAATGCGAAAGCAATTTGCGATCCTTGGGCAGGTAACGGATCCCTAATTGGGCATGTGAATCTTCTATGTGAAGCGAGGAGCGCTTCCGCATTTACTGTCAATCAGAGTGAATACTCCCTCGGAAAAATCCTCTTTCCTGAAATCGAGTGGCATTGTGTGGGGACACACCAATTGCTTGAGTCGGATTTCAAACAATACGACCTGATCATCTCATCTCTCCCATTTGGTCTTCGGCATTCTTCACCATTGGAGGTAGATGCTGGTGAGGAGGGGGTAATCACCCTTCGTGATGACTTTGCACATCTGTTGATGGTTCACACCATGCGACAGATACCGGAAACCGGAATAGGTGCATTTATCGTTACACCCCAGTTTTTTAACAGCAACCGTTCGGTATTCAGACATTTCGGGTTAATAGGGCTGAAAGCAGAGGCGGCATTGACCCTCCCTCAGGGGACTTTTTCTCCCTATACAGAGATTTCAACTGTTCTTGTGATCATAACGCGCTCTGAAAGCGGCCCAATGTTTGTGGGTCAACTCTCCAATGATCAAAAAATGAACTCACAGATCCTAGAGAACATGACCCTGCGTAAAGAGGGCGGCTCTCTCGAAATGGGCCGCTTTGTTGAACCGACCACATATAGAGGGCTTGCATCAATAAGGGCAGAAGAACGCCTCAAGGAGGCAGAAGCTAGATTTGGGGGGGCAGCTATCCCCCTGTGCGATCTCTCGACATCCATTACACTTGGACGAATCGACAAGGACTTTGCTTTCGAGGATAGAGAGAACTCGCTCTACATCCCCCTAATCGGAAGCCGTGATGTCGTTACATCGATTGATGAGCTTGCCATCAAGACACACAACTATGCTCAGGTTACAATTGACCCCAGCCGATCAAGCGCGGCTTTTGTAGCAAGGTTCCTGAATTCAGACCTCGGCAAAGAGCTGCGATACAGCAACCAAAAGGGATCAACTATTCCGAGACTCAACAAGGAGTCGCTACAGTACATAGGAGTTTTTGTTCCTGATCTAAAAACACAACAACTGGTTCTTGATGTAGAAGCCCGTATTGCTGAGGAGCAAAACACGATGCTTGCGCTGCAAGGCGAGTTGAGTGAAATCCGCCGGGATCTTTGGGGAAATCCCAGCTCATCATCCGATGCTGAGAAAAAGCTAGCTGTCCTTTCAAAGAGACTTGGAACCGGGGTCAAAGAACATGCAGCGGAGAGACTCGATCAGTGGTTCGAGACCCTTCCATTTCCAATGGCGTCTATTCTGAGGGCATGGCAGGCCACACCGAGTAACGATTACAAATCAAAATACGAGCATCTGATCGACTTCTTCGAGGGCACAGCAGAGTTTCTGAGCGTTATTCTTCTGAGCGCCTATAGCTCTAACGAGCCTATTTTCACGCCCATCAAAGAAAGGCTCAATAACGCCATGCAAAAGCAAAACCTGACATTCAGGCGCGCTACATTTGGAACATGGAAGTGCGTCAGCGAGTTTCTTGGCGCTAGAACAAGAGAACTCTTAGCAGAGAAGAAGGACCCTGAGGAAACCGCCAACAGTAGAGACCTTTGTGCTGAGTTATTCTCTGATCGCTCCCTGGTTCTTCCAAGAATGTTAAGCCGTCCCGAGCTCTCACCTATCTTTGCAGCCACAAATAAAATGAGGAATGACTGGAAAGGACACGGGGGCTTGGTAAGCCCAGAGGAAGCAAGGTACAGGAATGAAATGCTTCTAGCAGAACTCCAAAAGCTTCGTGAGGTCTTCGAGGATGTATGGGTAGAAACGCAGTTGATTCACTCCCAAACATGCACCCCTAGACGGGGTCTCTTTGAAAATGAGGTTTCAATTCAGATGGGGAGCAATAGCGAGTTCCTGAAGGAGAATCGATCAATGTCTATCTGGCTCGATGTAGAGCGCCTTTATCTGTATAAGAAGGGCTCCCCTGGAGCTTTAAAACTTCTCCCTCTTATTCAGGTTGGGCCTTCGCCTCGTAGTGCAAAAAATGCCTGCTACTTTTTCAGCCGTGTGGAATCTGACGGTGTGAGATTCGTATCCCACCACTATGATGTAGAATCAGAATGGAAAGACACTTTTGCAGATGTGACGGCAACTATTGAATCGCTCTCACAGATCTGATGAGCGTTCGCCCTTACGATCATGTCTCTCTCCACACCCGTCCCTTTTGAAAAGCGCACAAGCCTGAAGCTCCCGCTGGTTTCTGCGTCCGTGGAGGCAGGCTTTCCATCCCCAGCAGACGACCACCTCGAGCGGGGGATCGACCTTAACGAGGAACTGATCCGCAATCCTGCCGCAACTTTCCTTGTCCGTGTCAAAGGGGAATCGATGCGTGATGCTGGAATCCATACAGGAGATACCCTGATCGTCGATAAGTCAGTCACCCCAACTGACCGTCAGATCGTGGTGGCCATGATCGACGGGGAATTCACCGTGAAACGGTTCCGCAAGGTAAATGGCAGAATCACCTTGGAGGCTGCCAATGATTCCTTCGCCCCCATTGAGGTCGGTGAGAATCAGGAACTAACGATCTGGGGATCTGTTACCTACATCATCCATCAGGCTAAATGATAAAATCACAATTACTAAAGGCTAGCTTAAGCATCGATGATTTTAATTTATTTGTATGCCCAAAGTGTGATTTTCAGCTTAGGGCTAACAATAAAAAACCTGATTTTGCTCAATCCGCTGATTCTTGGTTTTGCATGGAGTATGCTGATAGCAGTCCTGAGTATTATTCGGGAGTATTTTTTTTACGACTTGTATGTCCAAATAAAGAATGTAATGAAAATATATATTGTGTCGGAAACTTTAACACTAAAGAGGAAATTAATACCTTGTCCAATCAACAACAATACACATCTTTATTATTTCCGGAATATTTCACTCCTCCAATACACATCTTTAAATTACATAAAGTATATCCAGAAGATGTTTCTCTGGCTTTACTTGAGGCCTTTTCTCAATTTTGGAAAAGCCCATCATCTTCAGCTAATTCTGTTCGTATTGCTGTGGAAAGATTAATGGATCACTATAAGGTTAAAAAGTATGCTATAAATAAAAAACAAAAGAGGGTTAGAATATGTCTTGATAAAAGAATTTCTTTTTTTAGTGAAAAGAAGCCTGATGTTGCAGAAAAGCTCAGAGCAATTAAGTGGATAGGAAATGATGGAGCACATTCTATTTCTGCCAGGAAGGATGTTATCAGTTCATTCAAACTGATGGAACATGCACTTGAAGAGTTGTTTTTGAAAAACCGGATCCATCTTGGAAAACTTGCTAAAAGGATTAACAAAGCAAAAAAGCCAGTTAGTTAGTGATTTAATTTCGTGAAAGTTGCCCTCGTCGATTGCAACAACTTCTTCTGCTCCTGCGAGCGGGTCTTTAACCCCGCGCTCATGGGGAAGCCGGTGGTGGTGCTTTCCAACAACGATGGCTGCATCATCTCCCGCAGCGACGAGGCCAAGGCCTTGGGTATTCCCATGGGTGCGCCCCTCCATGAACCGCAGGCGGTGATCCGAAAATACGGGGTCCACGTTTTCAGCAGCAATTACACACTCTACGGGGACATGAGCGCCAGGGTGATGAGCATCCTCAGGGACGAGGTTCCCGCCATCGAAGTCTACTCCATCGACGAGGCTTTCCTTCAGGTTTCAGCAGGATTCACCGAGGAGCAGGCCCGAGCACTCAGAGCCAAGGTGCTGCAGTGGACTGGCATTCCCGTCTGCATTGGAATTGGTTCCACCAAGCTGCTGGCCAAAGCAGCCAACCGCCACGCCAAGAAGAACAAGGCTGTCACTGGGGGCGTCTTTGATCTGACCAGCTACTGGGATCCGGATGGGATTCTCTCCGGAATGGAAACCGGCGACCTCTGGGGCGTTGGGAAGAACCTCGCTCAACGGCTGAGGGGAATGGGCGTCAAGACCGCCTTGGAATTCAAACAGGCTGACCCAGCTGCAATCCGGAAGAGCATGGGGGTGATAGGCGAGCGGATGCTCCGGGAACTAAATGGCATTCCCTGCATGGAACTGGAAGAGATGCCACCTGATCGCAAGGGGGTGATGGCCAGCCGCTCATTCGGAAGACCTGTAGAGGGCCTAGAGGAGTTGGAAGAGTCCCTTGCCAACCATGTTGCCCGCGCCAGCGAGAAGATCCGCCGATACGGACTACTGGCTACCAGGATGGAAGTCTTCCTCCAGACCAACCGCTTCAAGAAGGATGAGCCCCAGTATTCCCGTGGGATTGCCATCACGCTGGATAGACCCACCTCTTCAGCAGCGGAGTTGATGACTATTGCCAGGGAGTTTCTCCGTCAGATCTATCGTCCAGGCTACCGCTACAAGAAGACCGGGGTTCAGCTGGTCAACCTCGTTGCCGAGGATGAGTACCAACCCAGTCTCTTTGATCAGCCACAAGCAGGCAGGATCGATGTGGACAAGATCGTGGATGAGATCAACCGCCGCATGGGTGATCCCAAGAACCCCGTGATCACCCGCGCCTCCCAGGGGACAGAACGATCAGGTAAAGGCTGGAGGATGAAAGCCGAACGTCATTCCCCGCACTACACGACAAGCTGGGGGGAGCTACCCATGGTGAAAGCGTAAGTCATTGGTTTGAAAAATAAATGCGTCAGCATCGCGACTTGATGTATAATCCATGGCAGCCAAGCGACCTAGAACCCCTTCGGAATAGATACCTCTAGGTCCTCGAGTAGATCCGACTGCTTGATCTTGACTTGCGTTTATTCTCTTAGAAAAAAAGTCACACATCTCACCGCATGATGCGCTTTCTTCTCGATACGAATATACTTATTCCCCTTGAGGACTCGAGTCATGTGTTGAAAACAGGTCTGGCTAACTTTGTGCGTTTGGCAAACGAAAATGGGCATCAACTAGTCCATCACCCTGCATCTGAAACTGATTTTAGACGCGATACTGATCCGAAGCGGCTGAAGCAGAATCTGGATCGCATCAAACAATACCCTCGGCTTGACCGTGCCCCCGCCTCTCCCTGGAATACACCAGAGACAAATCCAAACGATGCAGCGGACAATGAGATACTCTACGCCTTAAAATGCTCTGCAGTTCATGCCCTGGTAACAGAGGATCAGGGAATTCACGAGAAGGCCAAAAAATATGGGCTGGTCGAACAGGTTTACACTATCCAGACGGCGGAGGATTTACTTCGGCGTCTACACTCAAAAGTCGCTGTCGAGCTTCCAAACATTGAGGAAGTCCCTCTTTATTCGCTTACTCCACTCCTTGAAACGGATTTCTTTACTAGCTTAAGAGCAGGATACCCAACATTTGACAACTGGTTTCATGCCAAAGCCAAAGATGGGAATAGGGCCTGGGTTTCGTGGGAGGACTCAGGTCGTATTGGAGCGCTTTGTATTTATGCACAGCAGGACGATGAGGTCATTACAGCTGAGGGAATGAGGTTGCCGGGTGCAGCTCTCAAGTTATGTACCTTCAAAGTGGGAGAATCAGTGCGAGGACGGAAGATCGGGGAGCTATTTTTAAAGGCAGCGTTTCGTTATGCAACTGCTAATAAGATACAAAATATCTTCATCCATGGAGATGTCGAACAACATCACTTCCTTTTTGAAATGCTGCAAGATTTCGGCTTTTCTCGAGTTGGAAGCCATGCCGGTTCTAATGGGAGAGACGCAGTTTATATAAAGCAGCATCCGGTGCTGCCACCTAGTGAAGCGATCGATGCTTTCATTTACCTAAAGAAATACTTCCCGCATTTCCGATCAGATGCATCTATAGGAAAATTTATCGTACCTATACTACCTAGATTTCACAATATACTGTTCCCAGACTATAATCAGAAAAATCAACAATTAGATTTCTTCACTCAAGATAATTCTGCAGGAAATGCAATTAAGTTAGCTTATTTATGCAATTCTCCAACAAAGACAATGTCTCCTGGAGATATCGTATTGTTTTATCGCTCTAAAGATGAACAAGCAGTAACAAGTCTAGGTGTAGTCGAAACGTATAATACGCTTCAAGACGCAGATGCAATCGCCAGCAAAGTAAGGCGACGGACTGTCTATAAGATGGAAGAAATAAAGTTAATGGCATGTAAAGAGACAAGAGTTATGCTTTTCCGTTTAATTCAGCACTTCGAACATCAAGCACCACTCGATTGGCTCATAAGCAATTGTGTTTTAAAGAAGTCCCCTCAAAGCATCACTAAAATCTCAGATGAATCACTTAATCTAATAATGAAATATGGAAAGTAGATCAATTCTGATATCCATTCATCCGTGTTATACTGACCAGATTCTTTCAGGTAAAAAGCGTATTGAATTTAGGCGCTGTTGGGCAGCGTATCCTGTCGACAAAATCGTGATTTACGCTACGAGCCCGGTTCAACATATAGTTGCTGTTGCTCGCGTCAAAAAAGTTACGATAGCCTCACCAAATAAATTATGCGAACTTTCAGCTAAAGTCGGCGGAGGAATCTCCAAAAACAAACTTACCGCATACCTTCATGGCAAGAAAAAGGCCTACGGCATCGAGCTAACCACCGTACGCCCGTTTAAAAAACCTTTGCTGCCTATAAATATCTTTGGGAAGAGATTCCGGGCTCCTCAATCTTTTAGTTACGTTAATAAAAAAGACATGATCCGCTTGGAAAAACATCTCAATTAACGATGGGTATATTATTTGTAGCTGGGGTACATGGTGTTGGTAAGACGACCATATGCAGTCGGGTCGGAAAAGAATTGTTTATACCACATTTCACCGCTAGTGAGATTATCAAGAACGAATCTTTAGAGAATGCTTTAGTCGATTCGAATTTACAAAAAAACACTAACGCAAATCAGGAAATCCTAATTCATGGAGTTCACAGGAAACTAGTGTTAATTGGTCAAAAACTTATTCTAGATGGTCATTTTACTCTTTTGAATGACATCAATGAGATCGTTGAAATCTCGATTGAGTTTTTCAATCGTCTTTCTCTCGATGCAATCGTAGTTTTCCATGATTTACCTCATTTAATCAGCCTTCGCCTAAGAGAGCGTGATGGTGTGTATGTTGATGAGGCTCATATCAAACATCATCAAGAAAATGAATTGCATCATGCCAATCTTATCGCGACGAGTCTTCAAATTCCCATTACTCATCTCGAAGCATTCGACTCCCATGGATTTACTGAGATTCTTCTAACTACATGGCCGAGTCTACGCCCCCTAAGTTCTTAATCCTCTCCCTAACAACATCCCCCAAAAACTTCTGAACTGTACGTTTCATGGGACGGGCACCTAAGCCCTTGGTAATTCCCTTCCGGACGAGCATTTCAACGGTTTCTGCATCCACTGCGAGATCGAGTCCCATCTTGCGATAACGCTCGATTTCTTCGCCGATCACGATCATCGCGATCTCCCTCCGGGTCTCCGGTGAGAGGGGCTTAAAAACGATCTTCTCATCGAACCTCCCAATCAGTTCTGGCCTGAAGTGCCGGTGAAGCTCTGCCAGTACTGCCCTCTCCAGTGTTGCAAATGGTAGCCGAGTGGGTCTCATCAGCTGCTGGGAGCCGATATTGCTCGTGCAAACCACATAGAATCCGCCCAGTTCGATAGTACGGAAATAATTAGAACACAGCCGCCAGAAGTCTCTGATGAGCAGCGTGCTCTTTTGGCAAATGGTCGGAAGTGATTATAACTTGTGTCCCTGTAGGTAGTGAATCGGCTAGGGATACAACATCCTTGGAGCGCATCCGGATACAGCCGTAGCTGACGGGTTTACCAAGTAGGTTCTCCTGTGGGGTGCCATGAATATAGATGCACCGGGCAAAGGCATGACGGTTCTGAGGTTCCAGACCATCAAGCCAAAGAATCCTACTCACGATGGGATCCCGTCCTGGTGCATTCGGAGGCAGCACCTCGCCCGTGGGTATCCTTGTCTTAAAGACGGTGCCCAACCGGCAACCCTTCCCTATCTTCTTACGTACCACCAGTTGACCCAGTGGGGTGGCGTAGCTTCCCGGTCTGTCTCCGGTTCCGAATCGGGATGTCGAGACGGGATACATCACAAGTGGACGACCTTCCTTGATGAGCGCCATCTTCTGATCCCGTACGCTAACGACGAGAGTTGTTTGCTCAATTGCGCGATTTGCTTCCTCACCCTGCGACTGGCATGAGAAGAGGCCGAAAAGGCACATGATCCCTAGGATCCCGATCCTCAGCATATCAGTTGTCATGATGTGAGAGTGCGGCTGGTTGGATTCGATAGATGCGAGGTGGGCATGACGAACTTGGGTTAGTTCGATGGAATGCCTGCGCTATCCAGAGCAAGGTGAGTAGCGAGATGAACTCCTCCATGCCTCGGCATGTAGGCATCGACGACATACCGAATCACCTGGGTGCGGCTCATGGGTCGCAGCACTTTGAGAATCCTGATGTTCCCGGATGCCGGGCACTCATCGCACTCTCCCAATTCGGACGTTTCCCATGTTCTCCCCTTGCGGATTTGGCGAATCTGACGCTGTAGGTAAAAGCCGTTTGTGGCAGATAGATAAAGGGTCTCGTTAATGTCCATGAGATAGCCTTTGGGATTGAGACTTCCTCCGATGGACATTATCTCCTCGTCGCAGGATGGGTCATAGATGGGCTTTTTCTTTGTGTTCACGAAGTGTGTCTTGTGGAGTTTCAGTTAGAGGCCAGAGCACCGCTGGGCACCTTGAGATGCATGCCGATCGTCACATCAGCTGGGTTGGTGATGTTGTTCGCAGTCATCAGGTCGGTGAATGAGACACCGAGGCGATGGGCGATTGAGTAGGAGTTGTCCCCACGTTGGACTGTGTAGACCCCGTTGGGAGCTATGCGCTCTAGCTTCGGGGTGAAGGTTTCAGGGGGATCCGATTTTTTAGGAGTGCTCTCGGGCTCTTTCTCCACGAGTTGGAGCGGAGGTGGAGTCTTGTCCAGGCTAGGGATGGCTAGCTTTTGCCCGACTCGCAGGCTGTTGCCGGATTCCAGGCCATTTGCTTCTCTGATTTTCGCGGCGGGGATACCCATCATGGAGGCTACCTTGGAGAGGGTGTCTCCAGGCCCCACGACGTAGCTCGAAGGGTTTGGGGGACGGGGATGAGAAGGGGCTACCACAGATGAGGTGGATGCATCCGCAGAATCATGACTTCCCATGGTTGCAAGGGCATCAGCCACACCAGAGGTCTTAGATGATGGTGTTGATTTCAGTGCAGGCTGGTGCGTGAAGAGTGCCTTGATTGCAGGGGTGATCTTTTGGACGGATTGCTGCACTGGATCTTGCTCCTTCTTGGGGCTTTCGGTTACTGGTGCCGATGCCCTCACTGGTGATGAGGCAGCTACGGCATCCTCGGTATTCTTTTTCTTGGCGAGGCTCGCGTAGTGCTTGGAGTTGCTTCCTTCAGAGCGTTTGGGAGTATGATTTGGGGCTGAACTAGTGACAGATTGAGGCTCAGGATTTGGCACGCCTGCATAGGCTGGGGCTTTCTCAGTCAGGGCCATTTTGTCTGAGGTGTGCATCTTTCTCAGCGCAGAGAGTCCGAAGAAGCCTCCAACGGCTGCGACATGGAGACCCAGGACAACTAGGAAGGCATGGATGAAACGAAAACCCCTGGGTTTGGAGCACTTGGGCACCTCCAGATCCTCAATGAGTTTCTGGCGGCGTTGTTGAGCCTGAAGCTTCGCTATTTTGGTCCGTAGCTGGGCCTCTTTTCTGGCGATCGGGTCATTAGGACTCAAGTCTGTTAGGGGTCTACGAGAGAAGCTGTTTGTTGGGAGTGGTGATGTCATTGTCATGATTGAAGATCGTTTTGTTGCCACTACTGCATCGCAGTTGCGGGGTAGTAGTTGCCGTTGATGTAGTAGCAGGGGACGCCGTTGCAATTAACGAGTGGGGCCTGGACGACTTGGGGACGGGTGACCACTACGGGCTGCTGGACATAGACCGGTTGCTCAACGATTACGGGTGCGGGTGCGACATATGTGGGGCGGGAGATCGCGGCGGCGGCAGATAGCCCAAAGAGTGTCCATCCGAGGCCATTCGGCACTCCAGTGCCTAGCCAGCCACCGCGATTACAGTTTTCCGACCAACCGCCGCACTGCGGCTGGTAATAACCTCTGCCTCCCCCGCCCCCGTAGGAGCCGTAGGGGTTAGCTTGAAGAATCGAGGTTGGTACCCCAATGGCAAGCAGGGTTGTTAGGATCAGGGTGATGCTTCCGATTCGAGTCTTCGTGGACTTCCTGCGGATGGAGGATGGGATTCGGGATGTCGTTTGCATGGATCAGCTCTACGCCCATTTGCTGATTCTTGACAACCCACCCAGCCCTTCAAATCGAGTGTTTAAGGGGTTCTAAAGCCGATCACACTTCCGACCCGACCGTTCATCGGGCAATTTCTACCATTGGCAGAAATTCCCATTTCGGCACCCCTGAGGAGGCGTTATCGCCCAAATGCCGACCATCCTAGCAATGAAAAGAGCGGCTGGTGATGTGCCAGCCGCTCCAGTCAATCAAACCGAAAAACTTTCTAAGAGACTAACCTTTCAGCGAGTAGAGGGTGCTCCGCTTGTTTCCCTCGATGTGGAGGAAGCCTTTGCTGGCTTTGAGGAATGCAGTGAAGCGGGGACGTGCCAGACCGACTTCTTTGAAAATCACGGCTGAGGAGACTTTTTTACCTCCAGAGAGGATCTTAGAGAGCTGGGTCTTGATTTCCTCATCGTTGATCTTGGGAAGTGTGCGACGGGTGCGCTTTCCGGTGGTTGTAGACTTGGCAGCCTTGGTCGCTTTCGGCGCTTTGGCTGAAAGACCGAAACGGGAAAGCATAGACTCTAGTTGCTCGAGCTCCTTGGCGTACTTCTTGTGAACGGAGGCTACCTCCTTGGCGATCTTCTTCTCGATAGCGGCCTTTGCGGAGAGAACCTGCTTAGAAGCCTTTTTCTCGAGAGCTGCGAATTGCTTGAGGATGTCGATATTTGCGCCTTTGGTTTTCATATGAGCCTTAGATATTGGTTCTTAGTCAGTGAGGGTCAATTCTTTACTTCCCGAAAAGGCCGCAGTTGTAGCCTTTCCGGATCATAACCACCCAGAACATCCCCCCCTCGGAGCACAAGACGGGTATCATCAGCCGATCAATTTTCCTGAACGGCGTACCATACCGGGGATCTCTCCCAACCCGGCGACCGCGGCAACGAGTTGCTCCCGAACCTCTAGGCTGAGAGTCTCCAGATCCCCGTCCCCGAAGTAGCAGAGCGCCTTGAGGGGGAGGAGCGTGTTCATCCCCTCACCATAGAGAGCCCGGGCCGCGCCGAGTCCCTTCTCGAGGGACACTCCCGAAGCGAGGATCGCTGCGATATCGATGTAGTCCTTTGCCTCCGAACGCTGAAGGATCGTCTTGAGCTTGCTGGCGAAGACATCGATCACCGAGGCGATCGCCACATTATTATCGGCGGCGGACTCAGGATCCTCCATGCGGCCGAATCCAAGCCCGCCGAAGAACGAGACCTTCACCGGTGCCCCGCGATCCACCAGGATCGTCAGAGCATTGGCGCTGCTCTGGAGAATTTCGGATCCCTTGGCGAAGGGTATCCGGGCGATCAACTCATCGGGCTCGAAAGGCGATGCGTTGAAGAAGTCGAAGTCGACCGAGATTCTGTGACCGATGCGCAGAGCCAACGCCGTCCCGCCGTAGAGTACAAAATCGGTCGGCACCTGATCCAGTTCCCCCCAGAGCGTCTGCTGGGACTTGGGTAGAGTCGAAAGATGAAGATCCATGCTGATGGCGAGGCTCTCTCCGTTCATCCCAAATGGCGCACCGGCATCGGAGGTATTGGAGTCATCCCGAACCTCACATGCCAGAAATGCCAACTTCTCGGATCGATGACCCCGGGGGACGCCCGACGGAGTGCATCGCGCCACTCCTCCACAGGACATTCCTCTTGCACAGCGTCAACATCCTCCCATGTCCCCAGCGCCATGACTTGGGCTAGGAAACGGCTTCTGTCGCGTAGCGCCTCCGTCGGTGATACCCACCAGAATAACCGCCGCGCCACCCTCGTCAGGGAATCCGAAGACATCGGTACGTCGTTCAAATCCATGATAAAATAATAACCGAAAAGTAGTGCCGTGTCACTTGGCTGTTCCCAGAACAAAGTCTTCTTCTAGATTTACTCCTCGGAGGTTGGGGTTTTGTTTTCCCTTGGTGAGGTCTTGGACGCGTTTTTTGACGTAGTCTCCGATGCTGCTGATGTTGATTTGGCCCTCTTTGTTGGGGGTGGCTTTGCCATCAAGGGCTTCCATGAGGGCGTAGGTGAAGAGGCCGTTGGATTGTTCACTACTCTCGAAGGCGTATTCCGCTCCCTGTGAGGAGGAGATGACCGTGGCTCCGCTTCCCCTGCGAAGATCGACGAACATATCCTGGAGCTTCTCGTACCAGTCGCTCTTGCCCTTGGCTCCTTCCACGGCCTTTACGCTCATCCCACGTGTGCCGATGGAACGCATGGCGACTTTGCCAGCCATTGGAGATGAGTTGGTGTCTGAAGCTGGGATTGCGGAGGGGGTTGCCGCTCCGTCGGATGCGGCGAGTTCCTTCTTCTCATCGTCATCCAGTTCTCCGGCGTGGCAGGTATCCATGAGGAGGGCTTTCTTGAGCGATGGAACCTCAGCGAGGATGTTGTCGATCGCCTCGTAGGGCATCCCACGCTCTGATGGCTTGGCCGGGTCGATGTCAGTAGTGCCGAAGTAGTAGTCGTATTTGTCATCGAGGAGGCCGTGGCCCGCCATGAAGATCAGAACGGTGTCATCAATGGTTGCCCCCGAGAGGAACTCCTTGATCTTGGCGACGCTATCCTTGGTGACCTCCTTGTCCGTGAGAAGCAGGGGCTTCACCTCTGAGTAGGAGGTGCTGGCCTTCTCCTTGAGCTTGTTGATCAGGTCAGTGGCGTCCTTGGCAGCGTACTTGAGGCACCACTCGGGGCGGTCGTACTGGGAGACTCCGAGGGACACGGCGTAGAGCTTGGGCTTGGGACGTTCAGCCGTGCAGTTCAACTCGGCATTGGCATAGAGGGATTCCGCACCGGCGCTGTTGAGGACGGAGACCTGGATCTTATTGCGGCCAGAGGCAAGCTTGATCGGGATGGTTTTCTCTAAGGTCTGGGTCTTCTGATCACGGAGGAGTTCCCCGTCACGGCCATTCACAGGGACGTTGTTCACGTAGACCCGCAGACGATCGAGGGGATACTTGTCATCGGTGGCCTTGATCTGGAGATCAAGCTGAACCTTAGCAGTTGTCGCAGGTACCTCGCCCACGACTTGGAGCTCAGGGAGATGGAAGTCAGGCTTCAGCATTTCCTCGGTGACTCCCATGCGCTTCAGGCGTTTGTCGCGGAGGGATTTAGCCGTCTCGATGGCCTCCTTCGGAGCCCCCAATCGCTCTAAAACGATGTCGGGGCGGTTCAGGCGAAGATCGAATTGCTCAAGTGGGTAGGACTCTGCTTTTTTGGTGAAACGAAGGAGATTGTTGGGGTTGCCATGCGAAAGATAAATGAATTCTGGAGTAATTACCAAAGAGTCACGACTGTTTGATAGGTACTCCGCGCAGGGCAGCACAGCATTATCACGGATCTCATATCGAACCACGAATCCGCTCTTCTGAATCCCGTAAAATGACTTTCGATCAGGAGATATCTTTAATGAAAAGATAATCGGCGTTTTGAGAACTGATAATGCTTTTTGAGGTTGAGTTGGGTCTATAATGACAATCTGTGTTTCACTACCTTTTTCGGTCAATTCAACACACAGAATATTTCCGTTTGGAAGAAAAGAGGCAAATGTTGGCATCCTGCCAGATAGCAGGTTCTCAAAAGACTGGTTGATTGCGGAATTCGCAAAACAAAGCCCTCCGCCACCCCTCCAATACTTCCAAGACTTGATGATCGCGTCGCAATTCGGCGAGATATCAAATGGAGACAGGTTTGGGCATGTGGGATCTCCGTAAAAAGGCAATGCACCATCACCATTTTCTGAATCTTTCAGCTTCAAATCTGAAGCAGACTCAAGATTATTGAGGTCGTAGAGCGCAAGTGATAAGACCGTTGGCTTTCCGCGGGGTGACGTCTTGCCAGCTTCGACCGCTTTAACAAGAACCTCTGATTTCAAGGGGGAAGTTGGTAGAAAAAGCCCCTTGATTTGCTGTTGGAGTGAGAATTTCGAATCAAAGATTGCACCATCGGAGATATATATTTTATCTCTGATCCATTGGATTTCAGGTTTGCCTGAACACACAGCGGGAACAATTCCCGCTGGAATTGTACTCTCAAATAGCACCGTCTGATTGTTGAGATCGATAACGAATCCCTTGAAGACGATGTTTCCCTCTTGCTGTTGTCCCGCGTCTGCTGGAGATGCCAGCACAGCAAGATGACTTCCATCAGAAGAAAAGGCACCACTAATAGCAATCCATTGATCGGGAATTTTGATTTCTTTTGCTACTCCAATTTCGAATTCCACAATACGAACGAGCCCCTTTCCCATGATGCAGAATTTTGTCCCATCCTGATTGATCGAGAGATTTTCTATAAGAATCTCTCCAGAATTGCGTAGATTTTTTGCGGATTCATTAATGAGATCACTACTAATTCTTCCACTTTTATCGAGAGAACCGTCTATTTCCGGGAATCGGCTTTTAATCTTATCGTGATTTCCCACCACATTAATTGATATGTCTCCCCACTTTTTCTGAGGGTCAGCAAAACGGATATCTCCGGAGGATTTTAAGGAACGATCTTCAAGGTCTACCAAGGGCAACTTGGTTTCGTAGAAGGTCACACGATCCAAGTCCGTTCTTTCATTATTGCAAAAGATAACGTGATGGCAATCTCCCGTAATATAGGGAACATCTACCCCTTTTGGACACACGAGGGTAAAACTCGCCAACTTGGATCCATCCTCAATGTTCCAGTATGTCGCAACGGGACACATTGCATTGATCTCTGTGCCCGTGGTGGTATTTTCAGCATCCAAAGGTTTTCCAATGGTTAGAAGAATATGCGTTCCTGGAATAATTCTAAGCGCATCGGCTCTGCAATTGATACTTCTTACGAGCGATTCATAATTTTTTGTCCAGATTTTCACCAGTTCTGGATGAGCTACTGCAATCAGGCTTTCATTATCAGAGGAAGTGGTACTTATTATCCATTTCTGATCATTGACCTGTGGAGTCGGATAAACCGCTTTCTCATCGATTCGAATATCGAGTGGCATCTTGGAAATGCTCTCCGCTGACGAGGGCATTCCATTTTGTGGCGTCTTTCCGAGAATTAATCCTAGTTGTTGTGCCCTCTGCATCGTTGCTTGATAGAGCGCTCCTTGAGGATTACCCGGATTAGCAGCAACAAATGCATCCCTCTGCTTGATCCAATCCCTCTGGGCTAGCTTCAACTGCTGTTTCTGATCCGTACTCAGAGTCCCCCTGAGCTGCTGATAGACCTGATTCAGCTGGGCATCGGCCTGCTGGCATTGCTCTTGGGTAGGGACTTGGGCGGTGGCAAAATTAACAAAGAATATTATTATAAATAATCCGATATTGAAATATCTTTTTATCATTAGTACTATTGACTAGTTCATTATAGTTCGCGTGGAGATCATGCTATCATCTCCATGTATTTTTCTTATCTGCGAACAAAGATCTCTAGCTCTCTCATGAACATTTCTACCAACTACCGTAAAAGTTTCATCTTTAGATTTTAGTTTTCCGAGTTCATTGCTTTTCAGAATAACTTCTGTCTGTGTTTCTGATTCTTTTTTTGCACTAATGAACTGATAAGTAACTCGGGTATTAAAAACCAATATTCCCTTACCAAGTGGACTACCTTCGCCTAAATGGAATTCCGTTTTGACACCAGGAATTTTTAAGGGAATGGAAACATCGATGTAACTTTTCTCAATAAAATCAGGGAAAATTGAATCGTTCATGTTTTTAATTATGTTTTGTGTCTCTTGTGCATCTTGTGGCTACCCCCCCTATTCCCTCAATTCCCGAACATTTTCCCGAAGAAGCCTTTCTTCTCGGCTGATCCGGAGCCGCCCTTCACGAAGAGGAGGTAGTTCTCCGTTCCGTGGTCGATGCCGTAGGCTCCTCCTGAGGCGTCGGTCACAGATTTGGTCAGCTCGGCAGAGTTTAAGCGCGTCTCAAGGTCGAGGAAGGTGCTGGCCTGGGCGTCGAACTCCCTCTGCCAGACGCCGCTGATGTGGGGGTCGGCCTTCAACTTCTCCTCCATCGCGGTGAGGGTGGGCTGGTCGATCTTCACGATCTCGACGCGGACCATGCGGCCTAGGTCGAGCTCGGAGGACCAGCGGGCGAAGATCTTGCGGAAGAGGCCGATGGCTCCTGGTTGGCCCTTGGACTCGCGGCCGGTGAGGAGCTTGAAGAGAATGTCTTTGGCGGCCATCTCGGGGGAGCCTTGGTCGCTGTCGAGATTGTTGTTAGGATGGATGGTGGCGGAGGCAACCACCTCGCCGGTCTCAGGGCGGACGGCCCGGAGGTCGGCGCTCATTCCGAAGACGTGCTGGGGGTTCCCCCCGTACATGCTCTGCTGGCCCTCGTAGCGGCCGGTCACCTTGCCCTGGATGATGAAGTCGGCCTTCTGGGTGATGTCCTTGTTGCGGAAGTTCGCGGAGTTCGCATTCCCAAGCGCCTCGTCGCGGCGGGAGAGCTTCATCTCCTGATTACGGGCCATGCCCACATCGACGATATTCAGCTGGAGGTCCTTGGCCGCCTCCTCGAACCATGCCTGGGCGTAGCCGGAGTTCGGAGGGACGCCTGTGATGTTCTCCTGGATGTCTAGGGCGATACGGGGAGAGCCCTTCAGGGCCACGAGTTGCTTCAGGGCCATGGTGTTGTTCATGTTCGGATCGCCGGGAGAGACCTCTGCCTCCACCTTCACATGGTAGATCCCGTCCTTGCCCATGCCGGACTCGATCACCTTATAACTCTTCACGTAGCCGAATGCGGCAGCAAAGACCCTGTCATAATCGAGGGCGAAGTTGCTGGCCTGGCTCTGGCTGGCGATATTCACCCCGGCCCCGAGGCGCACAGCCTCACGAAGGGCATCGGTGAGAGCTTGTTCACGGGCGGCGGTCGAGTCCCCAGCGGTGCGCCCCTCAGCGGTGACTGGGGCGGCGTGTATTGATGTGAATCCCAGTGCTGTAGCGGCAACAAGGGCAAGGATGATGGATTGGTGAGTTTTCATTGATGAGAATTGCCTGCTTTTTACTGATTGGGGATTCCATTCATGTCACTACGAACGCGATTCGCAGTATCTTGAAGAATATTCTGCATATCCCTGCCATCCTGTTGAAAGATTTCTCCTAGTGAATGAGTGGTAGTGTCTTGATCAAATGGTAATCTCACCACATAAGTCATAAGATTTTTCGTTAAAACACGTAGAGGGCAATCTTTCGGAATTGTAAACTTGGCGCCCCAACCACACCTACTGAAGGCTTGAATGACTTGAGGATCCCGAGTGTAGAGATCGAACATACGGTATCCTTTGGCAGTAAACCCTATGCAGACATCATTTCCCTCCTGTCTAATTAATTTAAAACTGACAGGGCCATAAACGTATTTCCCTACAAAGTCCTTGGGGAACTTTGAGTTCACCTCTAAGAGCTGGCTCTCGGGAATACCTAGGTTTGGCACCATTGAAGAATTAGAAACCGTAGCCTTCTTGGATCCTGAAGATTTACGTGGCGAGGAAGATACCATCTTTTGTGCCTTGGCCCTCTCTGTTGGGGAGGCCTGCAGGATTGTCTGCATCAGATCGGCGGTCTCATCGGCGCGGAGGGTATGAGTATTCAAGCCTCCCATAAGGGCGGCGAGTAGTAGGGATTTGGTGATCGTCGTTTTCATGGGTTTTAGGGGTATGGGGTTAGAGTTTTTTCTGTCTGACTATGGTTGATAGTTCTGCGCCTCGGCCATGGAGGCGTATTTCCGTGAGGCAGAAGCATCTGGGGGGACTCCCACCCCCCTCGCAAGCATCATCGAATAGAGGATCTGGGCGGGTGCATATCCGAGATCTGCTGAACTTCTGTAGAGCTTGGCGGCCATCTTAATGTCTTTAGCCACTCCCTCTCCTCGAAGCGCCATCGCTCCCAGCGACGCCAGGGCGTAGGGGTCATCGGGCATTGTGTTCAGTCCCTCGATGGATTCTACCTTGAGCGACTTGCCTTTCTCCGGATCTTTCTCAACCCCCTCCCCTCCTGCGGTCAGGACGCCAAGCTGATACTGACCTAGCGGATTATTCTGGCCCGCAGACTTCGAGGCATACTCGACGGCCTTGGCAAGTTCCTTCTCGGTCTTGTATCCAAGACCATAGTAAATCGAGAGGACCCCCTGTGCGTAGGCATCACCTGCATCGGCACGGCTCAGAGCCTCGTCGAATTCTAGGACCTTATTGTGACCTGTAGCAGACTGAGAAAACGAGCTATCAGTTTCTAAGGAACCCGCTTTGGGAAGAGCCGAAGGGTCTGGCAGCATCTCTTCGGACAGCTTTGAAGTCTCATCAGATAATGAGGAAGTGGATGAAGATGGCAAAAAGTTCTCGGCTTTGCCCAAACTGAAGTCTTCTTCTAGGTTCACACCACGGAGGTTGGGGTTCTGTTTGCCTTTGGTGAGGTCTTGGACGCGTTTTTTGACGTAGTCGCCGATGCTGCTGATGGTGATCTGGCCATCCTTGTTCGGGGTGGCTTTCCCGTCGAGGGCCTCCATGAGCGAGTAGGTGAAGAGGCCGTTGGACTGCTCGCTACTCTCGAAGGCGTATTCAGCTCCCTGGGATGAGGAGATCACCGTGGCTCCGCTGCCTCTACGCAGATCGACAAACATGTCCTGGAGCTTCTCGTACCAGTCGCTCTTCCCCTTAGCTCCTTGGAGCGCCTTTACACTCATCCCTCGGGTGCCGATGGCTCGCATGGCGACCTTGCCAGCCATTGGAGATGAGTTGGTGTCTGCAGCAGGGATCGCGGCGGGTGTTGCCGATCCATCTGATGCGGCGAGATCCTTCTTCTCGTCTTCGTCGAGTTCTCCAGCATGGCAGGTATCCATGAGGAGGGCCTTTTTGAGGGAGGGTACTTCGGCAAGGATGGTGTCGATCGCCTCGTAGGGCATACCTCTCTCAGATGGCTTGGCGGGATCGATGTCGGTCGTGCCGAAGTAGTAGTCGTACTTGTCATCCAGCAGTCCGTGGCCGGCCATGAAGATGAGGACCGTATCGTCGATGGTAGCCCCGGAGAGGAACTCCTTGATCTTGGCGGCGCTTTCCTTGGTGACCTCTTTATCAGTCAGGAGCAGGGGCTTCACCTCGCTGTAGCTGGATCCGGACTTGGCCTTGAGCTTGCCAATCAGGTCGGTGGCATCCTTGGCAGCGTATTTCAGGCACCACTCGGGGCGGTCATACTGGGAGACTCCCAGGGCTACGGCGTAGAGCATCGGCTTGGGTCGTTCAGCCGTGCAGTTCACCTCGGCATTGGCATAGAGAGATTCCGCACCGGCGCTGTTGAGGACAGAGAGTTGTATCTTGTTCCGGCCAGCAGCGAGCTTGATGGGGATGGTCTTCTCGAAGCTCTGAGTCTTCTGGTCGCGGAGGAGTTCCCCGTCACGGCCATTGACCGGGACGTTGTTCACGTAGACCCGAAGGCGATCGAGGGGGTATTTGTCATCGGTGGCCTTGATTTGGAGATCGAGCAGATCCTTGGAAGTGGTTGCCGGAACATCCCCCACGATCTGAAGCTCAGGGAGATGGAAGTCTGGCTTGAGCATTTCCTCTGTTACCCCCATGCGCTTTAGGCGCTTTTCACGGAGCGATTTGGCAGCTTCGACTGCCTCTTTGGGAGCACCTAACCGATCTAGAACAATATCTGGACGGTTCAGCCGCAAATCAAATTGCTCAAGGGGGTAAGATTTTAGTTTATCAGCAAACGCGACAGTGGAGTTATTTTTACCTAAAAGCATATAGCTTTTATCCTTGAGGACGAAAACTACATTGCCGTTATTTGATGGGAATATGGAATAATCTACTTTTGGTTTGAGTTGATTAAAATCAATTTTAGTTATCATCCCGAGAGATGATAGATGGTAATACTTATTAATATCTGAAAGCCAAGTTATGTTATTATATTTAAACGGATTCTCTTCTTGATTTCTGTAAGGTGAAACCCAACGCCAATGCATATTTGGAGTTATTACATCATGTGAAGCTCTACATATTGATCCATCATCAGAAATAAATACATTTAGTTTGTCTTGAAATAATTCATCAAAATAGAATTTATTCTTATAATTAAGAATTAAAAAAGGTCTATTGTTGATGTCATCAGGTTTATATTTGTGATATTTATAAGACACGGACCACGCAGCACCATTGGGAGAAGCATCGATTCTGAAAGGACTCCAATCAACATTATTGAAATCACTATTTCTGGATTTTTGAAGATCTAATGTCTTATACTTCTCATTTTTAATATGAAATTCATCCAAGGGGAAAAAGGCAACATTATATACCTTATCTTTTATAACGTTAAAAGAGATTTCACGAGAACTATTAGCGCAATCGTATTCTGATAAGATATTTTTTTCAGCGCAGATTGCAACGTCTTTATTGTTCATAAAACATACAGGCCCATTATTATGTAATAACAATGAATTAGATTTGGAATCAACAATGTAACTGGATACTTCTCTTCCATTATCTAAACTACAAGAAAAGAAGCGTCCGGAACTACTCACGTTTGCTTCTAATTCAATGCAATCATTTCCGGACTGTAATTGGTATTGAGCAGTTTTTGAAATTTCATATTTATCGTTGAAAGAGTAAAATGATGTGTCCCCAGAGACTGAATCGAACGTCGCTAAATAAAATTGAGTACAACTTTTATTAAAAAAAACATACTTGTGGGTGTATCCCTCAGGAAGATTAATTTTTTTCACTATTAATGATTTCTGATCAATAATCATTATATCGGATTTCTTATCGTTATATAGAACTACTAGTGATTCGTTCTTATTTGAAACAATACAATTATAATCAGAAGTCTCACCAGCTATATTAAGTAAAGACTTTTTATTTTTATTTGAAATTATTAATGGGGTATTTCCATCTTTTATTAAAGTTTGAACACCATCTGAAAACAAGGCGTTATGTTTGTTAATAAATGAATATATATTGCTAGAGATATTTTTATTTTCGGAAATATAAGTATTTATATTTTGCGTGCTAATAACCTGTTTATTCCTTAAGTCCACATTTAAAACAAGATACTTTTCACGACTGCTTCTGGCTAAAACACTCGCATTAAAAGATCCTTTAATATCTACTGCAACTAATGATATGCCTCCATCAAATCCAATTTTTTGAGGATCAATTTTTACTTCATCGAGATATGCTGATCCTAAAAACTTTCCTAGTCTTTTTTCTAGTTCACTCCGATCTTTCAAAATATCATATTTAATCATATCTCCCCCTACTGAGACAAGTAGCTTTGTGTTTTTATCAAAGTCAACATTCATAAATCCTGCCTTCTTTTGAACATCAGATATATCATCATCAAATCTGAAGCTGCTACCTCTAGCTTCCACTGTTGGATTTCCTGTATTTAAATCAGTCACAGTGCATTCTAATGCATTTGAAAGCCCTCCTGCACGTTCCTGATATCTTACAATAACTGCACTTTTTCCATCCCCATATGGATAAACTCTAGCGATGTTTTGTTTCCTGATAAAATCATAGTTTTCGGCTTGTGAGTCCATCCCTGCCATCAAGGATATGGTTCTAATTAACTTCCCTGTTTCCAAGCTCCATATTCTTATCACTTTACTGTTGCCATAGATCCCGGTGACAACAATCTTGTTTTTATTGTCAGTATAACCACTAATAATCTTATGTGAATCAATAAGTTGTGGTACTACTTCTATTGAATTATCATTTATATCTTCTTTTCCAATAACAGTTTTACCAAGTGTGCCATCCATTATCTTTTGATATTCTTTAGATCCTTTTCTAATTATTTTTGCATTGATTGGTCCTATTTCCACAATTGCACCCTCTGGTTTTTTGTACTTCCCAGATATAACATCACAGCTTGGGATCAATTCGTATCCTTGTTTTTTATTTTTATTGCTGTTATCTTCAGTCTCATCAACTGGCGGCTTAACCTCACCAAATGCGGCCCTATAGCAAATAGGTTCATCATCGACTGATATTATTTTTTTGTTCGCGCCGTTTTTTTCTTCATTTTTATTTGCAGGTTGTGCATCGGCTGCCTGGAGATCAAGTTTAGTAATCCCAATACCGGCTACAAGGGTCACCCCCAAAATTAAAGATATTAGACGCTTTTTCATTTCGTTGCGCTGAGCGTGAAGTCTTCTTCGAGGTTCCCGCCTTGGAGGTTGGGGTTTTGTTTGCCCTTGGTGAGGTCCTGGACGCCCTTTTTCATTTATTCTGAGTAATTGGAGCGATGACGCAGCGGAATCCGTAGCACTTACCCTGAGAGTCTTTGGGTGTAGTAAAGCGATTTGAGAGGCTGATACTCTCTTCTTCTTCATCGGCCCAGGATCCTCCTCTCTGCGACCCTTGTCCGCTTTCGTCGTAATCCTCGAGAGTCCATTGGTAGGCGTTTCCGTTCATATCGAAGAGACCAAACCTGTTAGGCGCGAAGCTTCCCACAGGCGAAGTATTTGGGAACGAATCCGTTTTCATCTTCGGATCGTAGTTCCCCGATCCCTTCGGTGGAGGCCATGATGATCCCCACGCATAGCAGTTTGGGATTCCTCCACTTCGCCATGCTGGAGGACCATCCATCTCTTTATCCGTGATCCCGGCAGCGGCACTCCATTCCAGATCCTTCGGGAGCCGATACTCTACGTTGCTCGGGAGCTTTCCTGTCACGTGCTCGCTCTTAGTCAGCCAATCGCAGAATGCCGTGGCGTCGTTGTAATTGATCCTCACGGCAGGGTGATCAGGCTTCTGCGGGAACCCAGCCGGTTTCCAAGCCCTTTCCGTCTCTTTCACAAACTGCCCGTAATCACTCACCCGAGTACTCCAGATGCAGAAATAGGTTGGCGTACCGGGAATCGGGACGAACCGCTGCCCCAGCGAGTTCACAAACTGGGGACCCAGATTGGGAGGAGTCGTTGAACCTGATTCACTGGCTACGGGTGATGGCGCTGCAGGTGGTGTCGCCTCCGTTGGGGTAGTAGCCCCCGAGCTATTTTTCACAGATTCGGGAATTGGAGGCATATCGCCCAGGAGATCGAAGTCCTGATCCTGCTCGAAGGCCACCACGCTAGGTTTCTGAGCACCTCCGGTAAGCTCCGATACCCTCTGACCCAGATAAGTCTTCAGATCGCTCACGGAGATACGACCCCGGTGATCCATGTCGGCCTTCTGATCCCTCAGGGCCTCGATAAGGGCGGAGGTGAAGACGCCGTTGTTCCACTTGTCGGACTCCATGGCATATTCCGCCCCTCCGGAGGCACCGATGATATTGATCCCGCGATGCTGGCCCGGCAGGAGGAACATTTCCTCGATGAATCGTTGTTGGTCACCTCCCGTCATCGGAGAGACTCCGACCACCTTAAGCGCTCGAGACTTCACCGCACGGACTCCGTGGGGAAGTTCTGTAGAGGCCGATGCCAGCTTCATCTCCTCCTTTTCCCCCACGCTTCCCGACTGGCAGGTGTCCATGAGCACGAGACGCTTAAGGGACTTGCCCGCCTTGATGGCATCGAGGAGGGCGTCGAGATGGATGCCTGTGTCACCCGGATGTTCCGGATCGATCTGGTGTCCCGCGTAGACGTAGTCGAGATGTTCGTCGAGTAGGCCGTGACCGGCGCAGAATAGGATCACCTCGTCACTCTCCTTGCTCTCCCCCACGAAGGCCTTGATCTTCTCAAGCGCCTCAGGGCTGACATCGTTATTGGTCAGAAGAAGGGTCTTGCAATCTCTTCCCCCAGCCTCACTGAAGGTCTTGAGCACATCACCGGCATCCTTAGCCGCAAATTCAAGTTTTAGCTCAGGTCGATCATATACCGAGCATCCCATCGCCACGATATAGCGTTTTGGCTTTTCCGTTGCCTCGGACAGGATGCTCCGGAAGTGGGCTTGATTACTGACTCGGCCCTTCTCATCGGTGGCCGTCACCTCGATCCAGTTCTGCCCTTGGGCCAGAGTCACGGAACCCTGAACGGTCCCCTTGCCCCCTACAGGGATCTTCAGCGCCGATCCGCTGATCGCCTGCTGAGGGATCCCATTCACCCGGACGGTCACTTCTTTCAGAGACGATGCACCAGCGGTCACCTCGATCGGGAAGGTTATTCCCGCTCCCTGTGCCCATAAGGGCGGCATCTGGTTGACGTCCACCTTCGGGATCTCTGAGGCCTTGGGCTCTGGCTGAGAGGGGTCGAATTTCGCTCTCTTGAGCCAGCGTTCTGTAACCTTTGCGAGGATGTCCGCATTCTTTGGGTCGCCTCCGAGTGCTTTGATAACTTCTGCGGGCCTGTTTCGCCATGGGGCAAGTGCGGAAGCATCAACTTTCCCATCCCCAGCCTGCAGAGTGATGAGACGCTCACATCCTGGAGATCCTGCATAGAAACCGTTGGGAAGAAGGATTACATAGTCACTGCTACCCCGGAAGTAGATCTCGAACGCCTTCTCCGGTTTGCCTTCGCCAAAGATTCGATAGGCATCATACCCTCCTGCCTTGGGTATAAAGACTAGGTTCCTTTCGCTAAGCAGAAGAGGCTTTCCCTCCTGAGGAGGCGAAGGCCATTCGGCAAGCGTCTCCTTCAGCTTTCCATCCGGGGCATGCTCTTCAACCTTGGTGACTCCGGCACACGAGTAGAGAAGTTGGATCGTCCCATCACCCTTCGGACGCATTGCAAGAGGATCAGCTAGCTCGGAAAGGCCACGAACTAGCTCCACGAGCGGTTTTGAAGCACCACATCGAGCGAAAATCGAATATCCCGCCCCTTGAGTGGAGAAATCCGTAACGACGCAAACGAGACGATGGCCAGTTGCACAGATTCCCTCGCGGATACAAGAGACTGTTCCTGATTTCCCGGTCTCCGTCCTGATTGGCTCGTCGATTTGAGACCCATTTTTCATTGAGTATTTTGTGAAGACATTTGTTCCGTCTTCATTTCTGTAGCTGTAGAAAATGTTTTGTTCAGGGTAGATAGCAATCTCACCGTCTTTCCGTGAATGATTGCCGGGAACTTGCACCTGATTTGTCTTCCCTGCGGAAGTAATGCTGGTAAGCGATAAATGTTCTGGATCAGAAACGACTCGCCTCATCCACCATACTTGTTCTGGCACCTGCGGAATCGCATAAGCGGCAGATTCATTGAATAGAACCATGGCTTTGGTAAAGGGGATGGTCAGGTTAGTGGTTCCTTTCGCAAGAACGAGATTTCCTGAATTGACCCCATGAATACACCCGTCGCTGAAGATTCCCGGTGACTCGATTCGAGAGGAGGAAAGCTTGAGGCTTTTCGCCGTCAGTGAATCGAGGTTGATGTCCTGAATCGTCCCATTCTGGTCAGCGCTGACGATATGCACTCCCGACAAAGGATTATTCGAAAGCAGCGCCGCACCGGCCTTAGCGCCTACGTCGCGCTGATCCAGATTTCCAGAAGGCTTAATTCCCAATGCCCGAAGCGATGCTGACTCATTTCTGGCTTGTTGATCGAAATCTTTCTCCGAAGGAATCAAAGCCTCGCCCTTGGAGTACCCCCTTGGGAAAAGCTCCTTGATGGGGTTCCTGCGATAGTAATCGGCTGCCCCCGGTTGGAGAGAGATCGAGATATTTTTGAAGTATGGATTGGAGATGGTACTGACAGAGTAACCTCCCTCCTTACCTTCACTATTCGATGGATTTGGATTAACCAGTACATTGACGGTATTTCCAGAGGCCTCGATATGAATTGGGTTATTGAGGGCCAACCAGTAGTTTTCTTTAACCAGTCGGACTCGATCTATCTGTTTTGCTTTAGGATCAATCAGACACAGAGCAAGTGGTGCATCATCATAGCGATATTTGCTGGGAGTAATGGTAACGGCATAAAAAGAACTCCCATTTCCTACTCTTCCCACACTGATGACTTTGTTAGGAATTCGTGCCGTGGCGATCAGGTTCAATGTTCTGGCATCATAGAAACACAAATCCGTCTTCATATTTCCTACATTCCCTGCCTCCTCGGAGGCTTCAACGATCCACTCTGGACTCTGAAAGACGACGGTCGCCGTGGTGCTGTCGAGAAGCGAGGGCTTTCCCCTTCCTTGATCAGACAGAAACTCATAAGCCCACCGGAACCCCTCGCTATCATGGCCTTCAATCGTGTTGCTTGCCGTGGCATCGGAATGTAGATGAGACTCATCAATCATTTTTGACAGAACATTGATGCGATTGGTGAGTGAAGTCTTCAGTCGCGTGGTTGTCTCGTCCCTCGCCTGACTGATTTTTTGCATTCCTTCGCTAAAGTAGGTTGATCTAGGCAAATTCATATTTCTGCCAAATCCGGTCAGTTCAAGATCACGATCCCGACCCTTTTCCCACTCCTGCTGCTGGTCTATCAGCTCAGCCCCTCCATTACCCTGCTGCTTGATCTGATCAAGGCGTTCATGCATGACCTTATCCAAGGCCATGAGTTCTGGATTACTCAGCATGGCAGAATAGATTGCCGGCCCATTGGCGCCTTGGGAGGCACCCAACAACTGCTTTCTTGCAAGCGATTCAACTTGGGAAAGAGTTTTGGCGATCGCCGTCCACGCATTAGGGTCCTGTTTCCTGTGGTCGAAATAGAGTTTCACCATCACATAGAGGCATTTCCAACCACCGACATTATCTGCAGTAGAAGATTTCTCATAAAAAGCCATTGCCTTTCTGAGCTCCTGATCGGCTTTTTGGTCGTTGTTCCCTGACAGGAAAGCGATCAACCCAAGACAGTAGGCCGCATCTGCCTGCTCCTTGATGGAACCCGCAGTAGCACCCTTCTTTTCTAACTCAGAGGCGGCTGACTCTGCCTCTGAATTCTTTCCGCTAGCTATCATGCTTTCTATCCGCGTTACCGCGGCATTATCCGGCTGTTGCGACAGAACTCTCTCGATCGGAAGGATTAAAAACAGACATCCAAGGAGAAGGACGGGATTCTTCATAATTTTCATTTCGTTGAGCTGAGGGCGAAGTCCTCTTCTAAATTCACTCCTCGGAGGTTGGGGTTTTGCTTGCCCTTGGTGAGGTCCTGGACGCGTTTTTTGACGTAGTCGCCGATGCTGCTGATGGTGATCTGGCCCTCCTTGTTCGGTGTTGCTTTGCCATCAAGGGCTTCCATGAGGGAGTAGGTGAAGAGGCCGTTGGACTGCTCGCTGCTCTCGAAGGCGTACTCGGCTCCTTGAGAGGAGCTGATCACGGTGGCTCCGCTCCCCCTGCGAAGATCGACGAACATGTCCTGGAGCTTCTCGTACCAGTCGCTCTTCCCTTTGGCTCCTTGCACGGCTTTCACCTGCATTCCACGGGTGCCGATGGATCGCATGGCGACTTTGCCTGCCATTGGAGATGAGTTGGTGTCTGAAGCTGGGATTGCGGAGGGGGTTGCCGCTCCGTCGGATGCGGCGAGTTCCTTCTTCTCATCGTCATCCAGTTCTCCGGCGTGGCAGGTGTCCATCAGGAGGGCCTTTTTGAGGGAGGGTACTTAGGCGAGGATGTTGTCGATCGCCTCGTAGGTCATACCTCGATCGGACGGTCTGGCCGGATCGATGTCGGTGGTGCCGAAGTAGTAGTCGTATTTGTCATCTAGGAGGCCGTGACCAGCCATAAAGATCAGGACCGTATCGTCGATGGTAGCCCCGGAGAGGAACTCCTTGATCTTGGTGGCGCTTTCCTTGGTCACCTCTTTATCGGTCAGGAGCATGGGCTTCACCTCGCTGTAGGAGGAACCGGCCTTGGCTTTAAGCTTCCCGATCAGGTCAGTTGCGTCCTTGGCGGCGTATTTCAGGCACCACTCGGGGCGGTCATACTGGGAGACGCCTAGAGCCACGGCGTAGAGCTTGGGCTTCGGTCGCTCTGCCGTGCAGTTCACCTCGGCATTGGCATAGAGGGATTCCGCACCGGCGCTGTTGAGGACGGAGACCTGGATCTTGTTGCGACCAGCGGCCAGCTTGATCGGGATGGTCTTTTCTAGGGATTGCGTTTTCTGGTCACGGAGGAGCTCCCCATCGCGGCCATTCACCGGGACGTTGTTCACGTAGACCCGGAGGCGATCAAGGGGATACTTGTCGTCCGTCGCCTTGATCTGGAGGTCGAGCTGATCCTTGGGAGTCGTGGCAGGAACCTCACCCACGATCTGAAGCTCAGGGAGATGGAAGTCCGGCTTGAGCATTTCCTCAGTTACCCCCATGCGCTTCAGACGCTTTTCGCGAAGGGATTTTGCGGTTTCTACCGCTTCCTTCGGCGCTCCCAATCGTTCCAGAACAATGTCAGGACGATTCAGGCGCAGGTCGAATTGCTCGAGAGGATAACCTCTTCCATCAAACCTAAACCCAACCCATTTATGAGCACTTCCTAATGTAAGATAATAACCTTCGGGAGTTAAACTTAATGGATTAGCAAAATCATCTATAAGAATTCGCGCAGTTAGATGCCCAGAGGATAGGCTCCATATATTTGAGAATCCTTCGGAGTCTGACGCAGCAAGAAGCCTAGATTTTTCGTCATAAATGATATTTTTATAGTAACCAGGATCATTGATAATATATTTAGATTTATCCTGAAACCTTGATGCAGCAGAATTGCCGATTTTGGGATTAGCAATTCTAATTTTATCAAAAGCAGTAAGCGCGAAAACAATCGATTTAGAATTATCAGAAAAAACCATATCACCGAAACCATATGCTGGAACATTTACTTCTTCAGAATATTCAGCACTAGGCTTCCATTCGGACGTCTTAATAACTTTAATAATAACATCGGTAAAGCCCGCATGTACAGAATAGGAAAGCAGCGTACTATCATTGCTAAAAGCATTAATTCCTGATGAGTCTGCTTTCCAAAGCATATCTCCTGATTGACAATTTAATACGTAAATATGACCGAAATAGCCGCCAGAAGATAATACAATGTACTTTTTATTAGGAGATACTTTTACTTGATTTATTTTTTCGTTTGAATCCACATCTAATTTTTTTATCCAAACTTTGTACCCCGTGACGACATTCAGACAAGACACTTGGTTGTTTTCTACTATGAATACGAATTGATCATGAAAATCAAAAGTTTCTGGTGATGTTTCTATTTCCGTTTTCCACAGGACATTACCAGTAATCAGACTGTAACAGACTATGCTACTACCATTTCGTATAGATATTGATTTTGTAGTTCCGTCAACCCGAAATTCATCTCCATCGACACTTAAAACCTTGCTGATATTATCTACATTAAAAACAGATGTCTTTTTGTTTTTAAGGCTTACTAAATACTTTACACTATCTAATAGAATAATTTTTTGTTCAGAGGGAGTGGTGTTTATAGGGTAATTAGTAATTCCTAATGCAGATCTTCTGCCATCCTGGAAAACATCTACCCCTAGCTTATGTTCTCCCTTTTCCCATTTAGCAACACTTCTATAATTGCCATCGTCTTGACTTGAAAGTGACAGTTTGTATTCACCAAATACTTTTGAGTCTTTCCTATTCTCTATATTAGGACAAGGCATTAGGTAATCATCCGTCTCGAAAGAATCTACATCCAGCAGCTCGAAGAAATTGGGGCCGCCATGATGGCCCGATAAAAATAAAAGTAGTTTTTTAGAATCTGGACTAAATCTCGCATCGATATATCCATTACCTTTTGCTATATCTTTACCTATTATAACACCGCTGACTTTATCTACAAGACACCATTCATTTTGATTCCCAAAAATCTCATATATTCCATTTGAGTCATTCTTCGCAAAAGTTGGTTCTCTACAGAGACCTGATTGGTAAACCACGATTGGATCATGCTTTAGATTTTCCTTTGAGGATGTAGTTTTAAATTCACGATCGGACGGATCTCTCTGTAATTCGCCCTTGATGTTTCCTAAAACATGATCCTCTGTTCCTTGAATCAGGTATCTTTCATCAATTTTAACTATTTTTAATGTGGATTTCAATGTTCCCCCGCTCCACTTTCCCCGCTCTGGACTTTCAACCCGAAAGGACGCTTCATAGATGACCTCAAATGAATCCGGAGTCAGTTGCTTTACCTCCACTGGCTTTAGTAGTAACCACTGGGCCACTGGCCATCGTTTGTAGTAGGATAGATTTTCTTTTCTAAGTTGTTCTCTCTTAATGGACTTTCCATCTTGAGTTACCTCAGGCGCAAAGAGTTTGATTTGGGAATCAATATCGCGCGCTACTTCAGTTTTGATCAACTGATCAACTATAGCTGAAGCCTCTTGCCGGCACTGTTCTTGGGTGGGGACTTTCGCTAGGCTCTGGCCTAGCAATAAAAAGAGTGCAATAATTATTAATAAACTGTTTTTATTCATATTATTACCATTCATCGCAATCACTTTCTGGAGAGAAATCTTGAGAAATAATTCTTTCCCGAATCATTTGGTTTACAAATATTGGGCCATCCCCCGTTAAATGACAGCCATCTTCCCTTCTAATTCCATCATTTGGCGCAACTACAATTGGGAGACCATAAAATTCCTTAGCATAAATCAGAATATTTCGTCCGATTCCCTTTCGCTTAAATACACCTGCCCATCCTTCAATAAACATGCAGCATAACATTAAATATTCATGTCGCTCGTCTTCTATATGCCTGAATTCAAATTTTCCTATTTCCTCACCTTTTTCTGTTTTAGCAACTACTGAATAACCTAACTCACTATCACTTGCACTTAGTATGACCATTACGGTTTCACTATTATCTAGCTTAACCGTTATTTTCATATTTTCTCCATCCATGACTCAATTCACCTTCGGATAGGTGCTGACCACAATGTGATCCTCTGACCACTGTGGAGGTTGGCTCTCCATGGAGGTATTCTTCTGAGCCTCGTCCACGGCAACGACCTTCATACCACGGGTGCGGACAGCGTAGGGATTCGCCTGTGTGGAGCTAGGGAAGGAACTGGTGATTTTCGCAAGATCTTCCTTCTTCGTGCAGGCGATGACCTGAACGACATCGCTGCCGAAAGGCGGTGAGATCTGGATCTCAAAGCCGTGCTTCACGGTTCCGGGGACGTCGATGGCCTTCCCTGCGGGGATGTAATTCTCGCTGCTGAAGGCATTGGGGAAGAGCAATATCTCGGAGCCGTCGATTTGGTGGTCGATGACTGCGATGTAGGCGTCGTGTCCGGAGCGGCAGCGGAAGGAGACGGTCTCTCCCTCGGCGTAGCCGCGCTTCCCATCAACGGTGGCGATCTCGAGGGGGAAGTTCTTCTCGACCTTGCGAACCTTGCTCTCGATGTCCTGAATGGAGGCGGTGCTCTCCTTGACGGCCTGTGGGGCGATGGCTACTTCGGGGCGGGATTGCTTGCCGGTATCGGCGGGCCAGATGCGGGCGGCTACCTCTGAGGAGGGGATGACGACCTTAACCTTATGAACCTCTCCCCCGTCGAGGTAGGCGATCTCGGCGTAGATGGTAAGGTTAGGAGCCTGATAGTAGAAGCGGCCACGGATGATGCCCTGGACTCCCTCGATCTGGACCTTCTTAGCCTCGGTGCCGGGTTCGACGATGTCCTTGCCCTGGAACTTGCCCTCGTTCTGGAGGTCTGCCATGCGCTCGCGGGTAATGACGGTGAATTTCCCCTCCTTGGAGAGGCCCATGGAGAGCTCGTCCTTCAACATGGCCGAGTAGGGAGAGAGGAGATCGGTGTCCTCGTAGAGGAAGTTCCCGACGCCGACATTCACCTTCCCATTCCCACCTGCGGCATTGGCAAGGGCCTCGGCTAGGGAGAGGTAGGGGTCGCCGCTCGATCCGGAGGATCGAGCCGGCTGAAGCGGTTTAGACTGAAGGCTGTTAGGGGCTGAAACTGAGGAGGCGTCGGGGACGCTGCTGAGGTCGGTGGTGGGGGCGTGCTTCGCAGGAGTATGGGAATTAGGTGATAGGTTATGGGGGGAGACAGTCGAAGGGACGGCCTTTTCAGAAACAGGCTGGGAGGCAGGAGGGGCCGAGGCTGTTGGGCTGTTAGGCTGTTGGACTGTTGGTAATACAGCAGATGAGGATGATGCGGGGGCTGATGGCTTGGCAGGGCCGGAGTCGTCGTCCAGCACTCCTGCTTGGAGAGCGATGGCGCCCAAGAAGATTGGAGTTAGCAGTTGGAAGATGGGGAACCGGGGGGATCTGGAGATGCGGGGCATGGGGATCATGATGAAAACATTTAACTCGCGCAAAGACGCAGAGGAGGGATGGGAAAGAAGAGTGGTTGCTGTTGTATGGAAAGAGGGTTAAGAAATCTCCTATGAAGGAGCTGATCTTTGAGGTGACGCAGGAAGCGGATGGCGGCTATGTCGCCGAATGCCTGACGGAACCAATCGTGACTCAGGGTGACGACTGGGCCGCGATGCGTGCTGCAGTCGATGAGGCCGTGCGAGGATACTTCTTCGATGCTCTCGGTTCGGCTCCAAGCCGCATCAGGCTGCATCTGGTCCGCGACGAGAGCTTTGCCTTCGCCTAGGCTCCCCTCTCCTCGCTGATGAAGCTGCCGAGAGATCTTGCTGGGAATGACCTGGCAAAACACCTGTGCAAGCACTGGGGTTACGCCATCGTGCACCAAGTCGGCAGCCATGTGATCCTGCAGACGGAAGATCCGAGTCATCAGCGAATGCCGATCCCAGCCCACGGATTTCTGCGCATCGGAACGCTGAACTCCATCCTGAGGCTGGTCGCCACCCACAAGGGCGTCTCTAAGGAAGAGATCCTTTCCGAACTTTAGAGCATCCTCGTTCCCCGCGATTGCTTTCCCAGCCGTTGCTAGGCATTCGTTACGGCTGCGGGAGAATGGCTTGCAGGGGGTCATGACGGGTGGCCTATTGGCTGATCTTCACCTCGCTGTCCGGAGCGGCCACAGCGGATGACCCAACAACTGTCGTGGTCTCGGTCGAATTCACCTCGGTATCGTTGCCCTGTGTCTTGGAGGTAGCTGAGCCTGTCCTCTTCGAGACAACGGTGCCCGGTTTCTGCTTCATTGCGGCATCGTCAGCAGGCACTGGGCCGCTAGAGACTACCTGGGTGTCGTAATAGGCTCCCTTAATAGTTGCCACTGGGCGAGGGCCCTGCTGGCTGGCACAAGCCGAGAGGGCCAATGCCGCAAGCAGGGATACTGTGGAATATGCTCCCTTCATTTTCTGAAATGTAGAGGACCCCTTACTGGGCGATGGTGCCGGTCTGGACGACTTCCTTCAGCACGGCCTTGGTCTCGTAGAAGGGTTCACTTCCACCACCACTGGAGGGGGAATCGGAGGTGACGCTGCCGGCGATCTTGGGAGCATTAGGATCGGCTGCGGGGCGCATGGCTCCGTTACCGGTCTCTGAGAAGGTCTTGGTCTCGATCTCGTCTTTGATCTCGGTCTTGCCGCCGCCGTTCTTGGAGTAGTGCTGAATAGTACGGATGACGTCGGCGACCTTCACCTCCATGGTGACTGCACAGGTGCCGTCGCTCTTGCTGTACTTGATGGCGGTAGGGGTGGCGGACTTCAGCGTCTGGGAGAGGCTGGCGAGGATCTTGTCATTCTCGAGGGCCATGTCCTTGACGGTGGTGGTGCCGGAGATCTTAACCCCCATCATGCGACCTGCGAGGCGGCGGTAGGCATCCATCTCGGCGGCACGCTTGGCCATGATCTTCTGCTGACCCTCGGAGCCGGGGAGCGCGGCATTACCCATGACATCAAGGACTTTGTCCTTCACATCCTTATTCACGTTGGATTTGTCAGAGGTGGTGACGATCGATCCGTCCTCGAGCTTCTTGCTCTGGATAACACGGCTGAGTGTGCGAGTGATCTCCTGAATCTTCACGGCGCGGGCTACCTGGACCTGTCCGTCATCCTTGAACTCGGGCTCACCCTCAGTGATCGCGCCAACGAGGGTGGCCTCGACGGCTCCCTTCACTGCATCGCTCTGGAGGGCAAGATCCTGCACGCTGGTGTCGGCGTCGACCATGAGGCCATAGACGCGCTCGGCGAGGAGGCGATCGCCATCAAGCTCTGCGGCGCGGATGGCCTTCAGACGCTCCTGAGGGCCTGCCTTCATCCAGATAGGAGGAAGCTTTGGGCCGTCCTCTTCGGTAGGCTTCACAAATGCATGGAGGGAAGTAGTGCCAATGAGCGACGAAGCGCTCAGAGCGAGGATGGTGAGGAGTGTGCGTGGGAGCATTGTTTTCATGGTTTTTGGGCTAAGTGGGACTAAGAGGTGAAGTGTTGTTTCGTCGTACAGGTAGAGACTTTTTCATGACATCTGAAAAGCCGTTTTTCGTCGAACGGCAATCGGTTCGTATGGATGGCAAAAATGTCGTTGTGAGCGGGGATGGTGACTACGCGATAAAAGCCTCCGGTGGCTACCCATGGTGTCGAATCGAGGTCATTCTCAATACATGAGGGACATCAACTCAGCTCGGCGCTGCGATGAGACCAGCCAGTCTCTCTCAGACTGAATCTCACGAGGAAAATAGCCACCCTGAAGCATTTTCTGCCAATGGTCGAACTGGGCAGATGAACGGTTATGCAGGGATGAGCAACGGCGATATCAGATAACGAGCGGCGATAGAACGGGGCCACCAGTTTGCAAGGATGAGTCATGACGGCTTATACCGCGTCCATGCAGTCCCCATATTACCCATCAAAACCGCTTATTGCCTCCTGCGGAATCGCCCTCCTCTCCGCACTGACCTCCGGATGCTACACCCCATGTGGATCCTACTACCGAGAGCCAGTTGCTTATGTTCCCGAAGTGCCCCGCTATTATGCTCCGACGTACCAATACCCCGCATACAGTCCAGCACTCGTCTCGGTGAACTGGCCAAGATGGGGAGCTTGTCGTCCTCCTGCACAGCCTATCTGTAACACACCCAGCCCCGGTTGCTACCATGGGTACGGCCAGAGGAGCGCATACTCCCGCCCGGCTTGGAACTCCTACCCGCCGCAGCCAGCACCATGCAGAAGCACCATGGCGCCCACACCGATACCTCCCCAGGTGGTACCCACCTACTCAAGACCTTCGTACTATTCTCGTCCGGCAGGTCAGAACTCCTGGGTGAACAATTAATCCTAAATATCATGACCTACCAAAACTTCAAAAAACCCTCCCCGTTCCACTTCGAAATCGATGTCGAAATCCCGGAGGAGTTGGAATACTTCGTCACAGAAACTTGTAGGAATCTGCAAATCGCTCCGGATGAGCTTGTCCGACAGGCCGTGGGCTCTTATTGCAGAGAGAAGCAGGGAGCTCGTCATGAATAATCTGGCGACTCCCTCGATGTCCTCTCGACGCAGGCCTCTCCGCAAATCACCCATCCGGATGAACCGTCCTCCCCAAGTCAGCACGCCCTCCAATCGTGTGAAATTCAGCCTGCCTGCAAGTCTGCCTTCCTTGAGTCTAGCGAATCTCTTGGTTGCCGGAGCGATCGCCCTAGTGGGCGCCCTGACCTTTCTTCTGCAAAAGGGAGATGGCCACTCGCTCACGCTGATCTGGCCGGCCGGCGGTATCGCTCTGGCTGCGGTGATCCTAAGAGGCCCATGGGTTGCTCCTGGTATCGCTCTCCCTCTCTGGATCAGTTGCCTCATGGGAGGTGAAGGCCCTCTCTTTTCCATCATGGCACCTCTGGGCACCACAGCGGCAATCCTTGGGGGTGTCTTCCTACTCCACCGGGCCGGATGGAGTCGCAGACTCGCGAGCTCGCGAGACGTGCTTCTTCTGCTCGGTTTGGGCGGACTGCTCCCCATGATGGCAACAGGCTTCTGGACAGCACTGCTCCTGATCTCAGCGAAGGCCATGCCTTCAGGCGTATTCCTTTCCGTTGGATGGCTCTACGGTTGTGCCAATACGGCCGGCACGATCATCCTGGCACCGACTTTGCTCATGGTTGCTGAAGGCCGCTTCCGCTGGAGGAGTAGCTCGGGAGTCTACCAAGCCATCCTTCCTGTCTCCTGCTGCCTGATTGCCGCATGGATCGCCTTCGGGACTCCGTCGGGCTCTGCCGGCAAGACGATCGCCGTTCTAGCCTACCTCCCCTTCCCATTCCTAGTCTGGACAGCACTGACACGGGGACTGCCAGCTGCTGCCGCGGCTATCCTGGGCATCATCACCATAGCGGTCGCTTACACAAGTAGGGGCATGGGTCCCTTTGCCTCCGTTTCCATGCTTTCGGGTCTCTGGCAGTATGAGGTCTATATAGCCATCCTGACCACTACGGGGCTGCTTCTCGGGGTAGGATCCGAGGCCCACAAGAGGGAGACCACCCTGCGGGAGGAAGCCCTCGTGCGGGAGGCCGATTTAGAACGGATCAAGGCCCAAATCCACCCGCACTTCCTCTTTAATAGTCTCAATGCCATTCATTCTCTCATTGGGAGCGATCCGAGTAGTGCCCGAGGTGGTATCCTCTCGCTCTCCCGCCTGCTACGCACCTCGCTTGATACAGCCAAGGAAAGCCGCATCCCTCTGAGCAAAGAGATGGAGATCATCCGAAGCTATCTGGAGCTTCAGAAAATGAGATTCGAGGAGGGACTCGAGACAGAGATCCACGTGGATGGATCAGCCGAGGAATTCCCCGTGGCACCCATGACCATCCAGCCTCTGGTCGAGAATGCCGTAAAACACGGAGTCCTCGAGGGGACGGGTAGTGTATCCGTTACCGCAACAGCCTCGGGAGATTGGCTTGCCGTCACGATCACCAACCTAGCCCAGCCGGGCACCGATCCCTCCTCGTGGAAGGAAGGCGTAGGACTCTCCAGTGTTCGTACTCGGATCAGGGAGACGTGGGGTGATCGAGCCGAACTGAACTTCGCAGCCACCCCATGTGGCAAAGTCACGACCTCATTGCGAGTACCAAGAAGCTAAAGCCTCACTTACCACCACTTTTAACCTTCTAACTTTCCCACCTTTTACTTTTTCAAATGAATATCCTCATCGTTGACGACGAACCACCCGCAAGACGCGGCATCAAGGAAGCGCTTGCCGAGATCGGCCTCAAGCAGGTCAGGGAAGCCTCCTCTGTGGATCAGGCGCTGAAGCTCATCATTGCGGAGCGCCCCGATGTCCTCCTGCTCGACATCGAGATGCGCGGGGGAACACAGGGATTCGACCTCCTGGAGAAACTTCCTGCTCAGGGCATTCCCGTCGTCTTCATCACCGCCCATCAGGAGCATGCCGTGCGTGCATTCCGAGTGCGGGCCACCGACTATCTGCTCAAGCCAGTTGATCCCAAGCAACTGATGGAGACACTAAGCCGTATTGCAGGGGGATCTCTCAGCGAGGAACCGCGCCTCGGCGCAGAGGAGAAAGTCCTCTTCCGGGACAACTCCAAGAACCACTACATCCGAATCGGTGACATCCAAATCCTTGAGTCTGTGGGGGCTTACACGAAGCTCATCCTGGCCAATGAACGAATCACAATCAACGGCACCTTGGGCAGCGTCCTGAGGCGCTTCGATGAGACAATCTTCTTCCGGGCCAACCGGGCAACGGCGGTGAACCTACGGGAAGTCTCCAAGGTCTCCGAGAGCGCTGAGGGATATGTCGTCCTCACCGTCGGGAATCACCCTCCCGTGGAGTGCTCGCGACGCCAAAGCGTTGAGTTCAGAAGGATGCGGGAGATTTGAGAGAAGATGGTGATCATTAGTCTGGAATTGCTTGCCTGGCCTTTGCTTCGCAGCCGGTGCATCAAAAACTCAGGAAACTGAAATGGATTGAGAGTTTTGTTGTCATGAAAAACACGTGCCGCCCGAAGAAGGATGCTTCTAATCCCAAGATCAGGAGCATCTCCTTGATTCAGATGAAGCGATGGATCGCCTCGGACGAAACGGATGCGGAGCGCTTCTGGAAAGCCTCGCGCCCGAAGAAGTGGTCAAAGGCCATGCGCTGACATAAGCCTCACCTGTAAACTGTAGTAGAGGAAACCTCTGGAAGGATTTGAATATTTCCCATAAACGATCTAATATTGAGTGGTTCTCAATGAAAACAGTCACCCATCAAGACCTCGATCTTCGGTGCTTGGCCATGCACGGTTTGATCCGGGATCGTCTCCTGGAGAATCCTGGCGGTGTGATTTCGCGCGCCTTGAAAACCCTAAAACGGTGGAAAAATCAGGGTGTCACCTGCTCCCTGAATGACGAATGGGAACGGCTGCTTCTGACAAAAAATGCCGAGCACATTGCCGGGCTCCTTTCAGACCCCGGAGAGCATGCGATCCGACTGCGGCACTCCTCACCCTTCACAGGTATCCTGAGTGATTCGGAGAGGATAACGATCATCCGGAAATATGCGGCTTAACGACGTGTTTCACGTCATCCGTGCCGCTCACGGATCAACTGGCGCTAGGCTCTTCTTCATCATCGGATCTCAGTCGATCCTGGGGGCCTACCCCGACGCACCGAGATCCCTCACCGCCTCCTTTGAGGTCGATCTGGCATTTTCCGACTATCAATTAGCCATTGAGGTGGATGGCTCTCTCGGAGAGCTTTCCCCGTTTCACGACACCCATGGGTATTTTGGCCACGGAGTCACGGAGGACGCCGCCATGCTGCCCAAGGATTGGAAAAACCGTAAAAAGATCATCGTTCATCCGGAACTTTGCGATGTGGAGATCACATTTCTCCATCCTCATGATGCCGTGTATTCGAAACTTGCGGCAGGACGTGAAAAAGACTTCGAGTGGGCCAAGGAAATCTTCCGGCTCAGGCTTGCGAATCAGGGGCAAGTGGCTCAACTCATCACCCAATGCGATGATCCTGATTTAAGGGAAAAGCTGGAAAGGAACTTCCTTATCGCCACCGGAAAGAAGGTCGAAGACTTCCCGGGATGAAGTGATTCAAAGCCGAATCACTTCATTCTTCCCCGGCGATCCCAGCGAGAAGTCTTCCTCGAGGTTGTCGCCGCCCGATCTGTGGCCACTCATAGTCGAACTCTCCCGCCGCCAAAGTGTTGAGTTCAGGCAGATGCGGGAGATTTGAGTTACGCGGCCTTTTTGAGAGTCGGCATTTCTTTAACTGCCTGGGCTGGAGTGGGTGATGGCGATGGTTGTGCTGCAGGGGTGGCCTCAGTCGATACGGGAGATGGCGGAGCCACTGTTTGGCTGGCTGGAGCAGTCTTTCCCAGAGTTGGATTCGCCATGACAACCATCGCAAAGGGACCAGCATCACGAACGGCGGCAAGGAGACCCTTTTCGTTGCGTAGCTTTACCAACCAATCCCTCTGAACATCTGAAAAGGATCCCGCAGCATCACCTATAGCCAGAGCTTTCTTGTAGAAATCCGCCATGATCTTTGGCGTCGTCTCATCACTCACGGGCCAGAGAGTCATCAGAAGATTCTGAGCTCCTGCCATCATAAAGGCCCTACGGAGACCGAATACCCCCTCGCCCGACTGGACCTGACCAACACCTGTTTCACATGCTGAAAGAGTCACCAACCAGGTGCCATTAAGATCGAGTCCCGCCACTTCCTCCGCAGTTAAAATGCCGTCGTTAGAGGGATCGGGGAACTCGCCCCGTCCCCATGCCTGAAGAGTCGATTGTCCACCAGTAAGAGCCAAGCCGCTCTGGCGCATCGGACTGATACCCTTTAAGGGCTGAGGTTTATTTTCAGCACTTTCTTTAGGTGACACATCAACTGCACCTACTACGTTCATTCCACGCTCCCCCTCACCGCCACCTCCATCGCCTCCAAGAAAGAATCCATGGGTGGCCAAGTGCAATACAGCAGGTGCTTTCATAGCCATTAGTCCCTTCTTAGAGGCATCTGGACCTAGATGCATATCATTCGTCCACAGAGCATCCTTGGCTATCTGAGATATGATCTCCGATTCCTTTTCAGTACCGGGGAGTTGTGGAAGTTGAACTTTGGCAAATTCGGCTAATTCCAGCGCCCGCATCCCAAGTGCAGGTGTGGCGTTTGTGTCTAGAGTCGCAACCTTCGATGCATCATCCGAGGCAAAGAGCGGGTTTGCATAAATCACCATGGTCTTCATATCCACAGGCTTTGCAGGCCGCATCAGATCTCGGCCAGTCCCAACATAAGCAATTTGATAGTCCTCACACAGAAACTTACCCTTCTCATCGAGAAGGGTAGCAAATGAGAGAAAGTTCAATTGCCCATCAGCGCTAATAAAGAGCTTCTTGGTGGTAGGCGGTAATGATGCGGCTATGGGTTTCCAGAGTTTTTCAGAAAGAATCTGAATCTGGGTTTTTAAAGAAGTCTCGTCCCCATTGGCAATAGCCTTCCTATATGATTCCACAGCGACCTTGATTTCCGCACCCTCTTCAACAGGAATCCATATTGGATTGCCATTATGGTTTACTACTGAAACACCGTAGCAAGGTGGAGTTGTCGCAATACTGCCAAGCTCGCCATAACTGACGATATTGATAAGTGACTCATCTGGAGCTAGGACATTTTTAAGTTGATCGATGGTCATTCGAGATCCATCACGCACTCGATTGTCGAAGTTCTTGGCCAGAGAGGATTCAAGATTATCAATTTGCTGTCTCAGCGACTCGATTTTACCATCATCATCTTTACTTGAAGATGTTGCTAACTTAGCAATTTGATTCTTTAGCAATTGAATATCACTCAATGTTTTTTTGCCATTTTCAGTGGCACCAATCAGCTTGTTATGCTTTTGATCCTCTACAATGGAATCGAGGACGATTCCCTTCCACCTGAGGATCAACTGGTGGAGTTGATCGGTAGGGAGAGCTGCAACAGGGAGTGAAAACTTTAGGTTTTTAGCAGCCCAGGCTAGCCGTTGAGACTCGCCAAGAGTTAACATTAGATTTAATTGGTTCTGGATTGAATCAACCCATTTTTTCGTAAGTTCATTCGCTTTCTCAGTCTTTTTCTCTAAAGCATAGACTTCCGCGAGATTTCGTGTAGCTCGAGAGACAGGTTCGCTATTGATCCCACTATGATTTAAATGATAAGAAAGCCCTTTTTCAAAGATAGGCTCTGCTTTTGCATAGTTTGTAGTTGTGAGATAGACGTGCCCCATCACACTGAGAGAATCCAACGTGTGTGGATTATCATCCCCAAAGATCTTTAGACAGCCATTATAACTTTTTTCTAAATATGAGAGAGCCTCTTGAGGCTCGCCTTTATTCAGATATTGTGCACCAAGTCCTGCCCAAGCACTGATTGTGTGGGGATCATCCGAACCAAAGCCCTTTTGACGTATTTCAATAACCCTTTTTTGTAAATCTATTGCCGTAGACGGATCCGTATGCCCGTAGCAAGAAGACATACTTTCTAGAATGTAAGCACCTTGTAAGGAGTCCTTACCCAAGGTGTTTTCCGTTATAGAGAGGGCTCTTTTGAAGAGAGGAAGTGCACGGGAATAATCGCCTATATGGCTAAAGTAGTTAGCCATCCCGCAGATATTAATGGCAGTATCAGCATGTTCTTTTCCTAAGGAGCGCTCGCTAATATCAATAGCCCTTTCCCATGCGGATGTTGCTTTTTTATAGTCACCCAGATTTTCGAAACAATCAGCCATCTTCGATATAACTTTAGCTAGATTTGGATTATCTGTACCCCAGCATTTTTCTCCAATAACCAAAGCTTTTTGGTGACACATTAATGCATTTTCATAATCACTACTTTGATCATAAGCCATCCCAAGATTGCTATACGACGTAATAATTGCCGGATCATTTTCATTTAAAACTTTCTGATAGATCTGAATTGCCTGTTTTCCACACTCAATTGCTTTATTATTATCAATATTTAAATAGTCAATTGATAGGGCATTTAAAGCTGATGCGGTATCTCTACTCATCTCGCCACCTGGTTCTTTGCGGAACATATTTAAAGCTTCCTCATCTATTTCTAGAGCCCTTTTCATTTGGTCAAGTGCTCTGAGATCTTCAGCAGTCATAAGCAACAATTGACTAACCTGAGCACTTTCAATATGGGTTTTTTTTGTTATATTATAAGCTCTTTCGTGCATCTGCAGGGCTTTTTTATAATCTCCTAATTGCTTATAATCACTACCTAATAAAGTCAGGGCGGCAAACGTATAATTATCATTTTCACCAAATCCCTTTTCACACATATGGAGAAACTTCTCAAAATAAGGTAGTGCCTCTTTGTATTTTCCTTCTTTAAAAAACTGTGATCCTTTCTTCAATGCTGACTCAAATTCCTCTTGTTGATTAGAGGGTTTGGCTGTTAAGCAACTCGTGGTAAGCGCCACTAAAATAATAAAGAATCGTTTCATATAAAGTTTTATTTATTTTTCTTTGTTGACTTTCTTTTTTCATTCTTATGCCATTGACAAACAACTCTTGCTAAATCTCTTCCAACCAATGCTGCTGTTTGGGCTTCATCAAGAAAATGGTTTACGTTTTTAGTAGGCGCTCCAGGTTTTGATTTTACAATCCCGTGTACTGCCTCATTACGTAAACCTCGCCATGCATCAACTGCCACTGGCAAATTTATTTTCACTTCATCTTTTCTATCTTCTGGAATTTGTTTTCTCCACTCTCGTACTAACTGACCAAAACTCCTATGATTTTTAAAAAAATCAGGATTACTGAAGTTAATATAAGAGTTTAGTCGGTCTGATATGATTGCTTCTTGGATTGCAAGAGCTTCAATGTAAAATCCTGATTTGATCGCATGATCTATTCTTTTAAAAGCCTCAGCGTAGCTATCGGCTTTTGCTACATTTCCTTTTTTTGCCTGAGTCGGTTTTGATTTTCTCATTTGTGGAACTGAGGGTTAAGTCTTCTTCAACATTCACACCTTAGGAGGTTGGGGGTTTGTTTGCCTTTGGTGAGGTCCTGGACGTGTTTTTTCACGTAGTATCCGCTGGTTCTGACTTTCACAGCAAGATGAAGTATCTCTCCCTCTCATGCCCTACAAGCTGATTCAGTCCTTTCGATCGCACTTTTTGCTCGAACGGTAAATTTTCGGCCAGCCAGGGTTCAATCAGCGCTTTTTCTGCCAATGGTCATTTTCATACATGAACGGTTCTTGGGACCATTCATCGGCTCTAGGATAAGATAAACAGAGCCTCTATGGGTCGGAGGGGGTTGTCAGGAATGCGTAAATGGGCGTAGAGCTGACTCATGCAATCGCCATCCCAAATCGCCAACAATCACCTCCACATCTCACGCACTCGCATCGGGGGGTTCACATTGATCCTGGCAACACTCCTTACCCTTGGGGTGCCCTCCTCGATGCTTCACGCCAATCCTTATGGTTATGGAGGTTCCTACGGGGGCGGGGGAGGCAGGGGTTATTACCAGCCGCAGTGCGGCGGTTTGTCGGAAAACTGTAATCGCGGTGGCTGGCTAGGCACTGGAGTGCCGAATGGCCTCGGATGGACACTCTTTGGGCTATCTGCCGCCGCCGCGATCTCCCGCCCTACATATGTGGCTCCGGCCCCGGTAATCGTTGAGCAACCGGTCTATGTCCAGCAGCCCGTAGTGGTCACCCGTCCCCAAGTCGTCCAGGCCCCGCTCGTTAATTGCAACGGCGGTGAACCTGCGGGAAGTCTCCAGGGTATCAGAGAGTGCTGAGGGATATGTCGTCCTTACCGTCGGCAATCACCCTCCCGTGGAGTGCTCTCGCCGCCAGAGCGTGGAGTTCAGACGGATGCGGGAGATTTAATTATCAGTAATCGCACTCGCCTTGAACGATACGGTCTTCTGATCATGGATCGATAGGATTGTTGTCGTAGCAAGTTTCCCTTCTCAGATTCTCGATCCCAAGGTGCGATGCTTTCTCATCTTGACGGGAAACTCCAGCGCCCCTCCCTTGAAAACCGGTACTTAGCCTCTGTCCGTTGAAGCTATTTAAGCTTTCGGCTTTTTCTTCGGAGGAATCGGATGGGCTTCGATGAAATCCCTGACCGCTCGGACCACCACGTCGCTGAGGGTCACATCGGCAATATCCGCTATTTTCTGAAGGACATCCTTCTCATCCGTCGCGATCCTCACCGTCATAATTCCATCGCGTTTTTTAGGCATACCCGCAAGGTAAGTCATTTAACTGCTTTGACAATAAAAACATCTGAATTACTTAACAGGCAGACTGTCGACACTCAGTAAATCCCCTTCAGCACCAACCCCAACCACTCCACTCACCCCTTCTCCACTCCTCAGAGCCATCCGGATCGCATCGCCAATATATTTCTGAGTAGTCCGTTTCATCGGACGAGCACCCAAAGTGCGATGAATCCCCTTCCTGACAAGGAACTCCACGGCTTCGTCTGAGAGGCTGAGATCAAAGCCCTTCTCGCGGAACCTCGCCAACTCCTCGTTGATGACCAAACGGGCAATCACGCGCTGGGTCTCCGAAGATAGGGGTCTAAAGACGATCTTCTCATCAAACCTCCCGATCAGCTCTGGCCGGAAATGGCGGTGAAGTTCCGATAAGACAGCCCGCTCCAAGGTCGCAAAGGGCAATCGGGTCGGTCGGAGCAACTGCTGGGAGCCAATGTTGCTGGTGCAGACAATAAAGAATCCGCTCAGATCATGGGTCTGATGATCTGCTAGGGTAATCCGAGCAGCATCAAGCATCTGGAGGAAGAGATCCCAGATCAACCGGTGAGCCTTCTCGATTTCATCGAAGAGGAGGACGCCCTTGCTGTTCTCTGCAAGTACCTTGCCCAATCGTCCTGGGTGGCCGGATTCATCTCCAAGAAAGAGCTTCACGCTGTCGAGATGCTGAAACTCCGACATGTCGAAGCGATGGATCTCTCCCTCACCGAAAAGGTATCTTGAGAACTCCAAGGTCAGTTCGGTCTTTCCCACGCCGGTAGGCCCCAGGAATAAGAACGATCCCAAAGGCTTCTCAGGAGGCTGGAGTCCAAGCTCTCCCCTCTCCAAGACGGAGCAAACTCTGGGGATGACATGGCTCTGTCCCTTGATTTTAGAGGAAAGGTATCCCTCCAAGCCGGAGAGTTTCTGAATGAGGGTTGGATCGGTCATCAAAGGTATCGGGGTATCAAGAAGTCAGACGCTGGAACCACTGGCGCAGGGCATAGTCTGGCCGCAACTGGGTGAACCAAGTGGGGTAGCTGCCCTCAGGAGTGATGGGAGGCAGGAGCCGCTTCCTGTAAGGCTTCTCGCAGTGGCAAACAATCGCCGTAAAGCGCGGAAGCTTTCTCAACCGGAAGGCTTCCAGCCATGGCTTGATCCGGGTCTGGTAGTTGTAGGAACGCTTCCCTGCGGACCACCCCCAGGATTTTTCAGTGATCTCCCTCTCTCCGATACTCTTGGAAGCAATCTGGGCGGAATCATGGTTTGCCACCGTGAAAATTAACTCGTTACTGAGGTTCAGCATCAGGACATCGGCATAGCGCTTATCGAGCGATCCAAGTAGCGAGGTGTAGGCTTGGGTAGCCAAGACAATAGTGGCCCTAGCCTCACGGATGACACCTGCCGCTCGGTGATCGGCAAAGGCCGACTCGGCCCCGGTGATGATCTCCTGTCCCTCGTCAGCAAAGAGAATCAGAAGGTTATCTTTCTCCCGCTCCTCAGCCGTCTTGTCGAAGCGGCTGAGCGCATGGAAGTAGTAGGAGAGCTTCAGGATCGTATTGATGTAGAGGCGCTCGGTCTGGAACTTCTGAGGCATTGCAAGGCAGACGATCTTGCCCCGGTCGATCTCCGAGACTGAAAAGGTCGGATCCTCCGCACAGAAGACTTCGGCAATCTCGGGGTTGAGGAAGAACTCCAAATAGGTGCTGAGTGTTCCCTGAACTCCTCCCAATTGCTCAGGAGGCTGATCAAGGTAGCTCTTTAAGGAGGCCATCAATTCCCGGGATCGCTGATCACTCCGCTTCTCCAGTATAGCCAAAGTCTTGTTGGCATCGGTGGCATTGAGCAGGAGTCGGTGGATGTTCGGGATGGTCACATAACTCTCTAAATGTCTGAGGATCTCGAAGGCGGTCTGGATGGCCAACTGAGCACGAATCGGGAAGAAAGGGTTGCCTCCACGTCCCCCGCTTAGAGAAAGAGCCGTATCGACGATGACCTTGGCATAGGTGGAAGCCGGGACATCGGGATTACCCGTGAGATTGATGCTGTAGGGAGACCTCCAAAGGACGCTTTCACCATCAGGACGAGTTTGCAGAAGGATCAGATCCTCACTCCTCCCGAAGTGGGCGGACATCCGGACAAGGATATCCCAGTAGAGCCCTTTCTGATCGAGGCAGATGCCGCCCCAGTTCTTCACGTTCTGGAAGATCTGGAAGGTGATGGTGTTGATTCCGGACTGGGTTTTTCCCGATCCGGTTCTTCCTGTGATGAGCCATCCCCGGACAAAATCCTCCATCGACCAGGAGAGTCCACCCAACCGGACCACCACATTCCCAGCATGGGATTCCCCAAAGAGGCTCCATGCTCCGAAGAGAGCGCAGAGGGAGACGACCAGCCACGAGTAGGGAGCAATGAGCAGGAAGTGTCCTGCGATAGCCCCGACGATGCTGAGGGAAAAGATGATCAGGTCAGCAAGGTTCATCTGGGGGCGTTGGGGAAAAGCGGTTCACCAGATAGTTGAAAAGCTTCATTTCCGAATCCTTCACATCCTGGGAGTAGGACTTGAACTTCACCGTCGTGACTCCGGCAGCTTCGTTGAGCGCTTGGTGGTAGAACGCATCGACGTGCGAGGGTTTGAATACGAATCCTTCACAGATGACGTGTTCAGAATAGATGACATGATCAGATTCTTTGCGATTGGGTCCTGTGATGGCCATGGGTCTGGTTTTGGGTTTGGTTGTTGGTTGGGAATCCGTAGTGCTGGCAGTAGATCTGATAATCCTCCCGGTAGGATTGCTTCATCCGGTAGAGGAGGGTTTGCATCTCGCGCAGGGAGTATTTCTCAACTGCTCGTGCAACCTTCTCGATGGTTCGAACCGGCATCGGTTTCCTCCTCCCAAGGAGGCGAGGAAGACGGCGGAGGATCCGAACAGTTCGATGGGCCTGCCGCTTTTTCATCAGCGAGGCCTCCACTTCCTGAATGCTCCGGTACGTATGGCGGAGACGCGTTGCGTAGAGGGATTGGTCCAGATCCAAGGCCTCCATCTGCTTCGGAGAGATCTTCGGAAAGCTGGAAATCTTGTCGGCATCGAGACGCTTCTCGAGGATTGCTTTGAGCTTCTCGGGATCGGCAAGGAGCTTGTCCCAGCGACGGTTTTCGCGCGCAAAAGAGCGCATCAGATAGGTCATCTGGTTCTTGTTTCCCGACTCACGGGAGCGCGACATGCTGACGCCGACATAGATCCCCTTTGCTGTACGAGGACAGATGGCCACATGGGCGTGGAGGTTGTCCGTATCGTGATGAAGGCCGTAGGCGTATCCAATCGAGTCCTTCGGATGAAACCGCTGTTGAAAACGGTTCAAAACCGTCTTGAGGGAGCTACGGAGAACGATGTCGGGATTGATACCTGCCTCCACCAACTTGTCATGAAAAGCCTCTGACATCGTGAAGACCAACCGATGCTGGATCACGGGGTTGGAAGAGGAGGTTTTGAACTTCTGCAAGTGCTCCATCCAGGCATCACAGATCCGCTTTTTTCTCTCGGCATTACTCAAGGCAAAGGGTGAGGTCTGACTGCCGTCGGGGTTCAAAACAATCCTGTGATGGAGGAATCCCCCCGCATGTACCTGGCCCAAAGTCTCCTTGGAGGCGTAGTCGGTGAACTGCTTGAGCTTCTTGCCAACTGCAGTGTGATCCGCCTGATCTTCAGACTGGGATTGAGCCATTCTGGCCTCGATTTTACGCCCAGAAGTCTCGTCGAGATACTCCAGATCCAGACGCGATCTCCACGTCTTTTTGAACGGAAAGATCATCCCATCCTTCATGTGACCAGATCGATTCGATCGATGAGATAGTCGATCTTTTGCTCAAGCCGGGCACTCAAATCCGGATCGATCTTTTGCTCCACTGCCGCCTTGAAAAGCAGGGCCTCCATAACCTCGCTTCGCTTCGCAAACCCGAGCATTTTTTGGAGTGCTTTGAGTCTCCTGATCCCATCGGGAGAGAGGGTCATTTCAACACGGCGTGTGCCGGGAACGCTGATGGCAGGCATGGTCAGTTTTGGTGAATTGCCGGGTGGATTCCGAAGCGTGCCCGACACGCGCAGGAACAAGTTTTTTGCGCAGCAAAAGCGGAGCTGTGGTTTTTCCCGGAAAAATCACTTTGCTCTGTTACATTTGAACCGGGAAAAGTGCCCAAGGAGCGGGTCAAAATCCGGTCGCTCCAAGGTGCCAAATCGAATGGGTTGGCATGGGGTAAGGAGCCGATTGCCGGAAGAAGGACGGTGAAGCCTACGACTGACGGTAAAGGGCGGGTGGAAAGCAGGTCTTTTTGCATGGTGAGCTGATTGGACGGAGGAGGCTGGCACCGGGTGAAAGCTTCAGCGGAACCCAGTGCCAAAAGCGCAGCGGCTGACTCCGGCCAATGAGCGTGATGGGGATGTGGATACATGGGGTTGGTTGTCATAGATGGAGGCCTTTCCGCAGGGACATCTGGCCCAGGGTTTTTTGGGCTAGGACTTCTTCGGGTTTGGGGGCTGCCAGACCTGCCGGAGACTGCGATTCCCCAAGGGACTCCTTCTGCTCGATCCCGAGGATGAAATCTGTACTCCTCTGAGCCTGTGAAGAAGCTGTGAAGATCATCTTTGGATCATTCTGGAACTTCTCGATCCAGGAGCCCAAGTAGGCAGCTGAATTATCGAACTGAACTTGGTTCAGGATCCCCGCCTCGTTCGAGAGGAAGGAGGCCCCCAGCTCTGCGATCAACTCCTCCTTGGAGTATCGCTCCGATCCGAACTTCACCGGCAGGGTGATTCCCTCCCGGTCGAGCCGGGAGGAATGACCCGTGGAGTGCGTCATCTCATGGAAGAGGGTCTGGTAGTAGGCCTCGCTGCTGCGGAAGGTCTTTTGAGCCGGCATTCGGATCGAGTCCTCTGCCGGGGAATAGGCAGCCACAAATCCGGTGTGGTAGATCGGACAGATTTTGGCCCCCTCAACGATTTTAGCTGCCCTTTCGAGAGGTTGGAGGGGGTTCTGGACGATTGTCTGAGCCGGGGCTTCGATCCCCTCGGTCTGGTCGAGATTGAAGGCATTGCTCCAGCGGATGAAGGGGATCCGAGTGGGGCGTCCATTGCTCCCCAGGATCATGTTTCCGTGGTCATCCCGTTTCTCGAAGAGCTTGTAGTAGATGACGGGTGTGGCCTTTTCACCCTTCTTGATATTTCCACCAAGGTCGTGGGCCTGCTTGAAGGTCAGCCAGTAGGCAGACTGGAACTCGCTCCCACCCAAGATGAGGGAATTGATCCCTCGGTAGGGTTTCTTGGAGACGATGTTCTGGACTCCCGCCCAGGGCTTCTGCCATGGGACGGTTCCTTTCTTGAGCTGTTCGATGAACCGCTCGGTGATAATCTGGTAGATGTCCTTGCTCACAGGATCACTTCCTCGCGTGCATGCACCAGGTGGATGATCGCTTCATGTTCGGAGAGACCGAAGCGGCGCCCCACAGCTGACGGAAGGTCTTCTCCCTCAAAGTTGCCGGTAAAGAGCGCCGTCTCCTCGGGGGGAGTTCCACGATCCACCTGGCTGAAGAAGTAATCCTCCAGAATCAGGGGGTAGAATTCTTGGGGTTCCAGATGGAGCATGGTTTAGATCCCTTGGCTATGGCCCAGGGTGTTGATGATCTTTCCGAGGTCCTCCCTGCGCACAGGAACGGGCGAGATGCTCAGACCTGGGTCTACCCTTCCGAAGGCATCGCAAACCCAGCAGTCGGCGACGTAGGCCTCTGGAGGGGTCGTCTTAGAGGCTGGGGTGAAGCAGTTGAAACGAGAGTTGGATGCCGAGGAGTGTGGAATCCCTCCCTTGGCGCGATAAATCGCTCCGTGGATGAAGTTGGGGAGGGATTCCTCCACGGTTACCTCCAGTTGATGGCGTGGCTGAAGTTGAGGACGAGTTCCTCAACCTCGCTCTCGGTGTAATGGAGGGAGAATGCGAGATCCTCTAGGTTTTCCTTTCCGACCAAGTCGGAACGGACGCAGTAGAGCACCACAGCGGCACGGAGTCCTTTCTCGGACGCATCGTCCGCCTCGGCGACCCATTCAAAGGTTCTGCCGAGCACTTCGCAGATGCGCTCGATGCTATCGTCTCCTCCCTCGGGCAGGGGTTCGATGTGGTCAACGGGGTGCCGAGTATCGGCGTTATGGATGTCGTTTTCGGGTGGTTGGGGTGTGTTCATCCGCAGCACCCTGCACGAAAAAAACGAACTTGGTGCTCCCGGTTGGGAGCAACATTTCAAAGGGGGTGATTTTGATGACTGAAGAGACTCTCTCTCACGGAATGGAGGTGGGGTTGGATTTGCAGGACAAACAGGACAAATTAACCGCAAGAACTGCAAAGATCCGCAAAAACGAATTGCGAGGGCTGATAGGCCACGAAGCCTCTATTTATCTACTTTCAGAGGCGATTAGGCCACTTTTTGAAGTGGCCACCCTAACGGGATTCGAACCCGTGTTACTCCCGTGAAAGGGGAGTGTCCTAGGCCACTGGACGATAGGGTGTCATAGTGGGAGGGAAGAAAATGCCTTAAGCAGGCATTATTTCAAGCAAAGTTATCAGCAAGCCTACCCCAACCGTCCTGATCTGTTCCCGATCAGGACGATCACAGAGCGCTCGGTTAGGGTGATAGTGGACTGATCGGCGATGAGTTGTTCGGAGCCAGGCTCATAAAAGTCGTCTGGCGAGGGCCGGGCCGTGTCAACCACAAGACTCCATCGCATTCCGGAGGGCAGCTTCGGCAGCCCGTAGGAAAGGGGTTCGTGCCACATGTTAAAGGCGGCATAGATGAAGTCAGTCTCCGGGCCGTAGGATTCATCCATTTTTCCGGCGATCATGAAAGCGACCGATCGGCTGTCAGAACCCCAGTCAGGCTGTCGCGGCTTCACCCCATGCCAACCGATGTCGGGATAGCCACATCCCTGAACATCCATGCCTGTAAAAAATTCCGTCCTGTGCAGCTGGCTATGCTGACGACGAAAATCGGCCATCAGGCCTACAAAACGCTTTAGTCCCAAGGCTTCCCCTCCCTCTTGCTCCTGAGTCCAGTCGAGCCAGTTCCACTCCTCGTCGTGGCAGTAGGCGTTATTGTTACCGTTTTGGGTGCGGCCCAGTTCATCACCCATGGAAAGCATTGGCACCCCCTGGCTCAGGAAGAGCAAAGCCATGGCGTTGCGCTGGAATCGTGCGCGCAGGGCATTCACCTCGGGATCGTCGGTTTCCCCTTCGACTCCACAGTTCCAGCAGTTGTTATCATTCGCCCCGTCGCGGTTTTCCTCTCCGTTGGCCAGGTTGTGCTTGTCATTGTACGTGAAGAGATCGCGTAGAGTGAAGCCGTCATGGCAGGTCAGGAAATTCACGGAAGCGGTAGGCTTCCTGCCAGAGGATGCGTAGAGACTAGGGGAACCCAAGATGCACTGCACCATCTCGCCAGCAACGCCCGAATCCCCTTTCAGGAAACGTCGCGCCGCGTCGCGGAAATGGCCGTTCCATTCCATCCATCGCCCATAGGAGGGGAAGTTCCCGACCTGGTAGAGTCCGCCTGCATCCCAAGCCTCGGCAATGAGATCGCAGCCCGCCAGGATAGGGTCAAGGGCCAGAGCCTCGAGCAGGGGAGGATTGGCCAGAGGATGGCCGTTGCGATCGCGTCCCAGCACAGAGGCAAGATCGAAGCGGAACCCGTCGATATGGAACTCGGAGACCCAGTAGTGCAGGCAATCGAGCACGAAGGAGCGGACCACAGGGTGATTGCAGTTCAGTGTGTTGCCGCAGCCGGTGTAGTTCGCGTAGCTCCCGTCCGGGTTGAGCATGTAATAGGTCTGATTGTCGATACCCCGGAAGGAGATCGTAGGCCCGCGCAAATCTCCCTCGGCAGTGTGATTGAAGACCACGTCGAGGATCACGGAGATGCCGGCGGCATGGAGCGCCTTGATCATGCCCTTGAACTCGGAGACCTGGTTTCCGTGGTGACCGGTCGCCGCATATCCGCTCTTCGGCGCATAGAAACCGACAGTACTATATCCCCAGTAGTTACAAAGACGGTTGCCGGTCTCGGGATTGATCCGTTTGTTCTCGTACTCGTCGAACTCGAAAACTGGCATCAACTCCACGCAATTCACGCCGATTGACTGGAGGTAGGGGATTTTCTCAATGATCCCCTCGTAGGTTCCCGGATGCCTGACACCAGAGGAGGGATGGCGAGTGAACCCGCGCACATGCATCTCGTAGATCACCAGATCCTGAACGGGTAAATTGATCGGACGGTCATGCCCCCAGTCGAAATCCTCGTAGGGCATCCGTGCCCGGTGCGGATAGACCTCCTCTTCGGGAGGCTGGGAGAGCCAGACGTCGCGTCCACCGATTTCACGAGCATAGGGATCGAGCAAAATTCGCTTCGGATCGAAAAGGTTTCCGGCCTTCGGATCATAGGGTCCCTCCATCCGGAAGCCGTATTCTGTCTCTTCGTAGTCCAGATCGTAGACAATCATGGTGTACACATCGCCGATCTTACACTCAGGGGGGAAAGGGATTTCCGCATAGGGAGCGGACTCCCCTTTGCGGAAGAGCACAAGCGTGCAGGAGGTGGCGTGGGAGGAGTAGATCGAGAAATTCACCCCGCCCGGCACATGACTCGCCCCGTAAGGAAGGGCATGTCCGTAACGCAGCCGGAATCCTCCGTACTCATGAGTGTGATGAAAGGCAGCGCGCATCAGGGTTGTGCCGAAGTTACCACGGATAAAACCTTAAATAGAGGAATTATTCCCCGGGTGGGACGAGTTCGAAGGCAGGGATCCTTGCCACGACCGCATTTCCTTCTTCCGTCATTGCCAGATAGGATCCCTCAGCCAAGGAGCGACCCGCCGTGGTATGGTAGCTATTGTACGAAAAATGTTCGCCCGGCTCGAGTCGTGGAAAGCAACCAACCACACCGTCTCCCTCGAAGGCCGTGACATGACCATCCTCGCTGCGAACGACCCACTTGCGCCCCTTCACCATGATGGTCTGGTCGCTCCGGTTGTGAATCGTAATGTAGTAGACAAAGGGATGCGGTTGATCAGGTGGTGCCGGAAGCTCGGGGGCATAAATGACCCGATCAACTGTCGCCTCGAAACCCGGGAGGAGCTGAGGCTGCATTAATAGGTGCTCCCTTTCGCGGTTAGGCTGAGGGAGGAACGATAGCGCCTGCGTTAGGTGCTCCAGAAACACCGGCCACCTTTGGCTTCACTGTCGAAGAGATATGGAGCTCGCGGAGCTGCTTCATCTCGGCGGGAGCCGGCGATCCGGTGAGGAGTTCGGCGCCGCGGTTGTTCTTCGGGAAGGCGATGACTTCGCGGATCGATTCTTCACCCGCGATGAGTGCCACAAGGCGATCCAGACCGAGCGCGATGCCACCATGCGGAGGCGCTCCATGGCGGAAGGCACGCAGGAGATGGCCAAAGAGCTCCTCTTGCTCCACATCATTGATACCGAGTACGGAGAAGGTCTCTGCCTGGAGATCTCCCTCATGGATACGAATACTTCCGCCGCCGATCTCAACCCCATTGAGCACGATATCATAGGCCTCGGCACGGATCTCTCCGAGCTTCGAGGGATCCTTGAGCAGGTCGCGATCCTCGGCCTTGGGACGTGTGAAGGGATGGTGGACGGCGTTCCACTTGTTCTCCTCGGCATTGAAGGCGAGCATCGGGAAGTCGACGACCCAGAGGAAGTTGAGTTGATTAGGATCACTTGTGAGCTTCTGGACTTCGGCTACTCGCAGGCGGACACGCCCGAGTACAGTACAGGCAGTCTCCCATGCGTCGGCGCCGAAGAGGACAAGATCCCCTTCCTGCATGTCGAGACGGATGGAAAGAGCGGCTTTCTCCTCCTCGCTGAAGAATTTTACGATCGGGGACTTCCACTCACCATTCTCGACCTTGATGAAGGCGAGACCCTTCGCTCCGGCTGACTTGGCCAGCTCGGTGAGCTCCTCAATCTGGCCGGTGGTGATGCTGGCGAACCCCTTGGCATTCATCGCCTTCACGACACCACCGGAATCGAGGGCACCCCGGAAGACCTTGAACTGGCTCTGGGCGAAAATGTCTCCGACATCCACGATCTCCATGCCGAAGCGGGTGTCGGGCTTGTCACTGCCATAGCGGTTCATCGCGTCGGCATAGGTCATGCGGGGAAAAGGCACGGGAATCTCTACTCCTCGCGACTCACGGAAGATCCGCTGGAACATTTTCTCAATGAGATCCTGAAGATCCTGCGCTTTCACGAAGGAGGCCTCGATATCGACCTGGGTGAACTCTGGTTGGCGGTCAGCACGCAGATCCTCGTCGCGGAAGCAGCGTGCGATCTGGAAGTACTTGTCGACGCCTCCAACCATCAGAAGCTGTTTGTACTGCTGGGGAGCCTGCGGCAGCGCATAGAAGGCTCCGGGCGTTAGCCGCGAGGGAACAAGGAAGTCGCGAGCTCCTTCCGGGGTGCTCTTGGAGAGAATCGGCGTCTCGATCTCCCAGAAGCCCTCCGTATCGAGGACATCGCGGATCGACTTGGTGATACGATGACGGAGGCGGAGGTTCGCCGCCATCGCCGGACGGCGCAGGTCAAGGAAGCGATGGGTCAGGCGCAGATCCTCGTTTGCGATGCGCTCATCCATCGGGAAGGGAGGGACCTCTGAGCGGTTCAACACAGTGAGGGTGCTGGCGACCAGTTCCACAGCACCGGTCGGGAGCTTTGGATTCTCGGTGCCGGCCAGACGGGCAGTAACATGGCCCGTGACAGTGATCACATCCTCGGAACGAAGACTGTGTGCAGCTGCGGCAGCCTCCGCGTGGACCTCGGGCCGGAAGACCACCTGGGTGATGCCGTCGCGATCGCGTAGGTCGATGAAGATAACGCCTCCATGGTCGCGGCGTGAAGCGACCCAACCACTCAGGGTAAGATCGCGTCCAATATCGGAAGGGCGCAGGGCGCCACAGAGGCAGTCACGGTAGTGCATGGGAAAAGTAAAGAGAGGGATGAAAGCTGAAACCTGAAACCTGAAAAAGGATTCAATGCTCGGGAATCAAATTTTTATCATTTTGTGTTTTTGAACGATCTTCTATCTGGCTGCAGAACCCTTCGATTGTGCGACCTTCAGGTTTCAAGTTTCAGGTTTCGACCTTCCTCTTCGCTTAGCCAGACGCCAAGAGTTGCATGATCGAGCTCCTGCTCCATGCGGTCGGAGAGGCGCTTCACCTTGACCTCAGGCCATTCGGCACCGATCACGACGGCATGGGAAGCGCCAAGGGTCTCGGCCGATCCAAACTGCTTGCCGACTTTTTCCTGGACCAGCGGGAAACCGACCCGCCAACCCTCGCTGCGTAGTTGTTGGGCCAGGAACAGAGCGTTGGAGCGATGGGTCTCGTCGGCGATCACGAGATAGATTTGGACCGGCGCATCGGCTTTGAGAGCCGCTTCCTCCTGCGCCTTGGCGGCAGGGCATTCGTTGAGAAGCTCCAGCAGGACGGCATCTCCGACGCCGAACCCCACGGCCGGCAGATCGGCCGATCCGTCGCTTAGATCCGCAAGCAGGCGGTCGTAGCGGCCACCGCCGGCGATAGCGCGCAGCCCGGCCCGTAGCGCGAAGGCTTCAAAGACGACTCCCGTATAGTAGGCGAGTCCGCGCACCACCCCGAGGTCAGGGCGCACATAGTCTCGTAGCCCGCGGGCTTCCAGATCGGCCAACAGGGGAGCCAGCACAGGGATCTCTGCGCGGGCAATGAACTCCTGCAGAGTGGCCGACGTGACGCCGAAGGGAGCAAGCAGTTCCTCGGTCTTCTCGGGGGGCATCTTTTCCATCCGGTCGACGATAGTTAGGAACTCACCGGCCCTTTCCTTCTCCACTCCATGCAGGGTCATGAAATCATGCCATGCGGAGCGGTCGCTCAGACGGATGGCAAAATCCTCAGGTCCCAGACCGAAGGAACGGAGCAAATCGATAAGCAGGGAAATCACTTCGGCGTCGGCCGCGGAAGTGGCGTCTCCCACAAGGTCGCAGTTGAACTGAAGGAACTCTCGCAGGCGCCCCCGCTGCTGACGCTCGTAGCGAAAGCAGGTGCCGACATTGAACCATCGCATCGGCTTTGGAAAATCACGGTGCCGCGCCGCGATCATCCGGGCCAGGGTCGGCGTCACCTCGGGGCGAAGGGCCACGGCGCGTTCCCCCTTGTCAATGAACTCATACAGCTGTCCCAGGATCTCGCCGCCGCTGTTTTTCTTCCGATAGAGCTCGGCCGATTCCAGTGTCGGACCATCGAACTCGACGAATCCGTACCGGCGGGCTGCCTCACGCCATTTGCCTACCAGATAGTTCCGACGCGCAAAATCCTCAGGAAAGAGGTCTCGGAAGCCGGGAAGAGGTTTCATGGGAATGGGAATGCAGTTCGTTATACGCGAGCCGGGAGCGAGTCAAATACGCTAGGACAGACATCTCCTCTCTACAATACCCGATCACTTCGTTTAAGATTCCCTCGTCATGATTGAGCCCCTTACCCCGCGCACTCTTTTGCTAACCCAGATCCTTGCGACGGCGATGATGACCGGGATCATCTGGTTCGTTCAGATCGTCCATTATCCCCTGTTTTTGAAAGTACCCGCGGAGGGATTCGTCGCGTACGAGCAGTCTCATACCATCAGGACCGGTTTCGTGGTGGCCCCCTTGATGCTGGTCGAGTTGGGAACCGCGATTGCCCTCCTGCTTCTCTCCGTTGCTTCGGGTGAAAAACTACCGATAGCGATAGGACTCACCCCTCTCTATCTCTGGTCGTTCGGCTGCCTTGCTCTGATCTGGGCAAGCACTTTCCTGATTCAGGTACCCCTGCACCATCTCTTGGAACAACGCCCCGACGCCAAGGCCATGGAGCTTCTCGTCTCGACAAACTGGATCCGCACCATTCTCTGGAGCATCCGACTGGGACTTCTGGCCTTCCTGGTTGCTGGGCGGATCATCTTCTGAAAGTGGAAGGATCAAGTTTCCTAAAAGATTTCTCTTGCGAGATCTCGTGGTGAGCTATAACAAGCCCCTCCCCTATTTTCCCCCAACACCAAACAGACACACTCATCCGATCCCGTTATGGCATCCAAAAAACCTGCTAAAAAGGCCCCGGCCAAGAAAGCCGCCGCACCGAAGAAAGCTTCCGTGAAGGCTGCAAAACCAGCAGCTAAGGCCGTGAAAGCGCTCAAGAAAGCTCCTGCCAAAGCAGTCGCCAAGAAACCTGCCCCAAAGGTCATCAAGCCCACAAAGCCCTCAGCCAAAAAGCCGCTTGCCAAGAAAGCCGCAGCGAAGATGGTTTCCAAGATTTCCAAACCCGCCCTCCAAAAAGCAGCTCCCAAAAAAGTTGCGAAACCGGCGATCACACTTTCCAAGGCTCCCTCGGTTAAGAGTAAAGCGAAGTCCTCCAAGTCCAAGGCACCCGTCTCTTCCAATGAGCGCGTTCTGGCCCAGCAATTTGTTATCAAGCCCAAGGTCAACAAGAACCTAAAACTCACCCCTTTCCTGACCAAGCAGCGTCAGCGTCTCCTCGAACTCAAGGACACCCTCCTTGACGCCATGAGAGGAGTTGCCCGAGACAACCTGCACGCCGGCACCGAGACCTCCGCCTTCGGCATGCATCAGGCCGATGCCGGTAGCGATGCCTACGACCGCGACTTCGCCCTCAGCATGCTCTCCAAGGAACAGGGATCGCTTTACGAGATTGACGAGGCCCTCAAAAGAGTCGAAGATGGAAGTTACGGAGTCTGCGATCTCTGCCAAAAGCCGATCAAACACGAGCGACTCGAGGCTCTGCCTTTCACCCGTTACACGGTGGATTGCCAGGCAGGTTTGGAGAAAAACCAGCACCATAACAGTGCTCGTCCCCAGATCACCTCATTGTTCGGACTGACTGAAGAAGAGTCCGAGAGCGAAGAGGACGACACCACCGAAACCAGCTAAACCGACCCAATCCACAATCCCTGTTTTATGCCACGCGACATCATCATCATTGAGTGCACCGAAGCGGTTGCCGAAGGCAAGCCCGTCTCCCGCTACATCACGACCCGCAACAAGAAGAGCCTCAATACTCCGGGCCGACTTGAGAAAAAGAAGTACAATCCAAATCTCAAGCGCCATACACTCCATCGCGAGACCAAGTAAACGGCCTCTTTCAACCCACTCTCCAACATGAGCACACCAAAGACAGAACAGCGCAGCCGCAACTTCCGCCGCGCCAACCGATGCATGCCCCGCCGTCGCCTCGACGTCTCCACAGACGCAATCGACTTTAAGAACCCCGACCTCCTTCGCAAGTTCACCACCGAGGCCGGTAAGATCCTTCCCCGTCGTATGACCGGCCTTGCCGCACACCTGCACCGCAAGATCACCCGCGAGATCAAGCGCTCACGCGCCGCTCTCCTGATGAAGTAACGGAAAGATTTCCTTCCAAAAGAAAAGCCGCTCATGCCGATGGTTGGAGCGGCTTTTTTGTGCCCTGATTGGAATCAGCAGCACACATAATCTCGCGCGGAGGCGAAGATGTGCATGTAAAAATTCACAGGCATGAAGGAGATTAAAGGGATGGGGAGATTTTAAGGATTCAGATTATCCCATGCATCCCCTTCGACCCAGTGAAGGAACCTAATCATTTACGAAAGGAATCTTCCCGACGACATCAACGCCATCCACGCCCCGGAGCAGCTTCTTTTTTCATATCCTAAGCAATCGACCTCGAATGACGAACCAGCAGCACCACTTCTACCAGGGTGCTGGGATTTTAGATGCAGGGCTAGGAGCCCGCCCTTTTCTAAAAAAGGGGCACCGGGATTTTGAGGAAGCACCAGCCCTCCTCCATCCCTCTGGAAACCCTTCTACCCGATGGCGGTAGAAGAGGATGGCGAGACTCGGGTTAGCGGGATTCGAACCCCAAATGCCTCTAACTCATTGAACTGCGAAGCCCCATTCTCAGTGAGTCTACGGACTTTCGTTCAATCTCACAGATTCTTTCACCTCATGCTGTAGTGAATCCATAGCGATTTGATTCTTCGTGGGTTCTTGGCAAGATAATCCAATGAACCTCCTGCTGATCCCATATTTTGCCAATATAGCAATTCTTGTTCCTGTGGCGCTTGGATCGCTGACTGGATTGTTGCCAATATCCAGAGGACATTTTCCTGAGAGCCCTGGTTGGCGAACAATCACTGGATCCCTGTGGACAGCTATTCTTGTTTGCTCAATCGCAGGGTTGTTTCACCCCATTGTCTTTGCGCCAATTCTTCTTCTCCAAGTCATCTATAAGACTGTCTGGCTAGTTTTCTATGTCCTTCCACGTTTGAGAAATGCTGACTCTCGAAAAGAAATACACTGGGGAATTGCAGTCTCATTCCTGCTCATCGTGATTTTCTATCCGCTTGTTATTCCTTGGAGCGTCCTGTTCCCGCAGTGATAAACCTAGCGAGGTAGGGATTTCGTAGTGTATTCGGAAAAGCAGTTTTCCCTCCATCCCTCTGGAACCTCTTCAGAGCGAAGGAGTCCTCGGAAAAAACCGAGACTCGGGTTGGCGGAATTCGAACCCGCTATTTCTGTAAAAGGCTTGGAAGTTTGAATGCGGGGCTAGGCGAGCGAGGGAGGGCTTAGTAGCCCTACGCCGACCGAGCAGCAACGCTGTCCCACGCTAAAAGACCTAGCCTTCTATGACTTCGTCTTCTTTTTGTGATACCACCGGCGCAATCCCCTGCAACTTCTCACCCTCGGGCAGATTGATCAGACGTACACCCATGGCATTCCGTCCGGTTTCGCGGATTTTGTCGACAGGGGTGCGAACCATCTGACCACCGGAGGTGATCAGCATGATCTCGTCCGAATCAGTGACGGAGAGCGCTCCGACCACGCAACCCACCTTGTCTCCGGTCTTCATGGTGATGATGCCTTTGCCGCCGCGCGATTGCTTGCGGTACTCCTCGAAGGAGGTGCGTTTGCCGATGCCGTTCTCGCCTGCCACAAGTAGCATGCAGTCGTTGCGGACAAGGCTGACGGAGACGACTTCGTCGCCTTTATTAGGACGAATGCCCCAGACGCCAACGGTCTTGCGCCCTTGGTCGCGGAGCTCCTCCTCGCTAAAGCGGATACTCATGCCCTCCTTGGTAACCAGGACGACCTCGTCGTGGCCGTCCGTGAGAGAGGCAGAGATGAGCACATCCCCTTCCTCGATCTCGATGGCGATGATGCCTCCCTTGCGGATGTTGGAGAAGTCCCCGAGGTTCGACTTCTTCACGATGCCACTGCGGGTAGCGAAGAAGATATGCTTCTCGGGATTCCAGGTGGTCTCGACACCTCCTGCACCGCCGCTGGTGGTCGACTCGATGCGGAGTGTGGCGGCGACCTGTTCACCCGACTGGAAGTTGAGGATGTTCGCGATGGAGCGGCCCTTGGCCGTGCGGCTCATTTCGGGAATCTCATGTACCCTCTCGACATAGCAGCGGCCTGTCTTTGTGAAGAAGACAAGGTAGTCATGCGTGCTGGCGGTAAAGAGATGCTCGACGAAATCGCCCTCCTCGGCATCGGTCTGAGCCTCACGCGTGGTCATTCCGATGACCCCCTTGCCACCGCGCTTCTGCGAGCGGTAGGCGCTGACGGCTGTGCGCTTAATGAATCCCTTGTGAGTGACAGTAATGATGCAGCCTTCGTTGGCGATCAAGTCCTCGATGGAGATCTCTCCCTCCTCGGGGACAAGCTCAGTGAGGCGGGGGCCGGCGTGCTTGTCACGGATCGCCTTCAGTTCGGTCTTGATGATCGTGAAGACGCGCTCCTCGCGGGCAAGGATGTCGACCAGATCGGCGATTGTGGAGAGAAGCTGCTGATACTCGGCGTTCAGCTTGTCGCGCTCGAGGCCGGTGAGCTGGTAGAGGCGCAGCTCGAGGATGGCATCGGCCTGAGGCTCGCTGAAGCAGTACTGTCCCTTGTCATTGAGCCGGGATTCCTGACGAAGCAGGATGCCGAATTTCTCGATCTCCTTCTTCGAGAACTCGATGGCCAACAGGCGGGTGCGGGCCTCGTCGCGGTTCTGGGAATCGCGGATGATCTTGATGAAATTGTCGAGATTCGCGAGGGCGATCAGGTAGCCCTCGAGCTTCTCGGCACGGGTCTCGGCCTCGCGGAGGAGGAAGCGGGTGCGACGAAGGATAACCTCGCGGCGGTGCTCGATGAAGCAGGCGATGGCTTCCTTGAGCGAAAGGAGCTTCGGACGACCTCGGTCGATGGCCAGCATCGAGATGGAGAAGGAGGACTCGAGTGCGGTGTGCTTGTAGAGGTTGTTGATGACGACCTTCGGAATAGCATCCCGTTTGAGCTCGATGACAACACGGGTGTTCTCATCGGACTCATCGCGGATAGCGCTGATGTCGGTGATGATCTTCTCGTTCACGAGACCAGCGATGCGCTCGACAAGAGTAGCCCGGTTGACGTTGTAGGGAATCTCGGTGATGACGATCTGCTCGCGACCGCCCTTGATCTCCTCGACGCCGGCGCGTCCTCGGACCTTCACGGAGCCACGCCCTGTCTCGAAGTATTGCCTGATACCGCCGACGCCGCAGAGCTGACATCCCGTCGGGAAGTCAGGACCCTTGATGTGCTTCATCAACTCGTCGAGCGTGATGTCGGGATTATCAACCTGGGCACAGACCGCGTCGATGGTCTCACCGAGGTTATGCGGAGGTATATTGGTCGCCATGCCGACCGCGATGCCAGTGCCGCCATTGACGAGAAGGTTCGGGATCGAGGCTGGGAAAACGGTCGGCTCCTCGCGGGTGTCATCGTAGTTCGGAACGAAATCGACCGTGTCGTGGTCCATGTCCTCCATGAGGACGGCGCCAAGGGGCCGCAGGCGTGCCTCGGTATAACGCATGGAGGCCGGAGGATCACCTTCGACGGAACCGAAGTTGCCCTGACCCTCGATAAGGGTCTCGCGCATTGCCCAGGTCTGGGCCATGTGGACGAGAGTGGGATAGATCGCCTGGTCACCATGGGGGTGATAGTTACCCATGGTCTCGCCGACGATCTTGGCGCACTTGAGATGCTTGCGGGTCGGCATCACCCCGAGCTCGCTCATGGCAAACAGGATGCGGCGCTGCGAGGGCTTCAGACCGTCGCGAGCATCGGGAAGCGCCCGGGAAATGATGACCGACATGGAGTAGTCGAGGAAGGATCTAGAGATCTCTTCGGCAACATCGATCGGTTCGACTTTTTCGTTCTGGTTATACAAGGTATTGGGCCTAAGGGGTGGTTTGAGATTGAGTCCGCACAATATATAGGAGCTAAGCAGTGGGGGGAAAGTACGAAAGTGGAAAAGTCGAAGGTTCCAACTGATAACACTGGGCGTACCGGGGAAAACCTTCCCACTTTTTCACCTTTTACTTTTGCACCAACTTTTCGAGCTCCTTAACCCTATCGTAGAGTTTGTGAAGCTGGGAAATATAGAAGTTTGTCTGCTTGAACTCTTTCATCGGCTTTGCAGGGGCGCCGATCAACATCGAGCCCGCTGGGACGTTCTTGGAGACACCGGCCTTGGCTCCCAGCACGGCCTTATCACCGATTTCGATATGCCCGGCGAGGCCGACCTGCCCGGCGAGAGTGACATAAGACCCGATCAGCGTGCTGCCAGAGATCCCGACTTGGGAGCAGATGATGGTGTGAGAACCGATCTGCACATTGTGGGCGATCTGTACCAGATTATCGATCTTGCTCCCCTCGCCGATGACGGTGCGTCCGAAGCGGGCGCGGTCGACGGTGGTATTGGCCCCGATCTCGACGTCATCACCGATCTCAACAATGCCGGTCTGAGGAATCTTAACATGGCGTCCCTCCTTGAACTCGTAGCCGAATCCACACGATCCGATGACTGCACCCGGTTGAAGAATGACGCGGTTGCCCAGAATGCAACGCTCGCGGATGATCGCTCCGGGATGTAAATGACATCCCTCACCGAGATGCACCTCACTGCCGATGAGGCATCCAGCTCCAATCACGGAACCGGAACCAATCACAGCTGACTCCCCGATCACGGCCTGAGGTCCCACGGAAACCCGTTCCCCAAGTCGTGCGGAAGGAGAGACGACGGCAGAAGGATGGATACCTGGTTCAGCCGCCACTTCGGGTGGCGCGAAGGCTGCCACCACGGAGGCAAAGGCCCCGGAGGGATTCTCAACCTTCAGTAGTACCGGCCCGATCTCCCCACCGAACTCCAGAGGAACGAAAACTGCACTAGCCTTGCTGAGACGGAGTTGGGCCAGATAGCGGGGATTTCCGAAGAAAGTGATGTCACCCGGGCGAGCCTCCTGCAAGGAAGCAACACCTGTGATTTCCAAGTCGCCCGAACCGGTTGGGGCCTCGAATCCCGCGAGCGCTGCTAATTCCAGCAGTCTCATGGGAGAGTGAGGCGAGTCAACGGGGTTGCTGGATTATTTGGCTGCGGCTGCCTTGGCCGGAGCGTTCTTGTTCAGTGCCGTGATCACATCCTGACTGAAATCGAGATCATCCCGGGAATAGAGAACAACAGGCACGGCACCAGCGCTCAGCCCGGACTTATCAAAGACGATGTCATAGCCCTTGGCTTTCACGAGATCGTTCACGGTCTTCATGATGTCGTCGACGATGTCCTTGCGCATACGGAGGAACTGGTCCTGAAGTCCCTTCTGCTTGGAGCTGCGATAGTCGGCAATCTCCTTGTCGAGTGCGCGGGCGGCAGCCACCTTGGTCTGCAGATCCTTCTTCTTGGCATCAGCATCATCTTTGGCCAGGTCGGGTTTCTGGATGTCGGTATTCAGCTGACTGATATCCTTCATGCTGGCCTTGAGGGTTTCCACGCGTCCATTCAGGTCGTCATTAGCTGCCTTCTCGGCATCGGCATACTTGGTCTGAGCATCCTTAGTCTTGTAATACTCGCTGAAGACACGGTTCATGTCGACTGTACCGAACTTGACCTGTGCGTTGGCGAAACCCGCACCACCAAGAACGAAAAGTGCCGCGAGCAAAGAGATACGGGTGATGGATGTCATGAAGATTGGGTTGGGAATTGAGTTTCAGTTATAGCCAACACTAGAAGGTGTAGCCAACATTAAATTGGAACTGGCCGCTTGTCCTATTCCATGAGTCGGTCATGACTGGATAACCCCAGTCGACACGGATCGGTCCAATCGGCAAGTCGATACGGGCTCCGATACCGACGTCGCCGTTCAGTCCGCCGGAAGTGTAAGATTGCCCATTTGCAGTGGCGGTAACGGACTGTGGGTTGATATCCCACGAATTGGCGTTTACATAACCCCAATCTGTAAAGATCGCTCCTCGAAGACGCGGGATGATCGGAAAGGTCAACTCTGCGGTTCCATAGACCGAGGTGCTGCCGCCGACAGGATTTCCGTAAAAATCCTTGGGACCAACACCTCTGAAGACGAAGCCGCGCATGTCATTGGCACCACCAAGGTAGAGTTCGTCGAAGATTGGTGGAGTATTTGTCCCCTGAGTGCCACTTCCCCAAGTATTCACAACACCCACGGAACCCTTTGTGAGGAGAATCATGTCCCACGGAAGGGGAAAGTATTTCTTGGCATCGAGCGAGATGCCGTAATCCTGAACCGTTCCGCCAAGCCCGCCTCCTGCCACGAATCCGGTCAGGTTAATCGACTGCCCCTTGCGGGTAAGGAAGAGACTGTCTCGGTTATCAAAATCAATCCCGAGTAAGATGCAACTCTTGGTGTAGGGGGAGTTGTTGGCGGCATTCTGTATGGCCCCCTGTTGCTGCTGTTGCGGAGTCACCCCCTGACCGTTTCCGTAATTGCCTGTTAAATTGTTTATGTTGATATTCTCAAGTCGGTATTCTCCGCGCAGCGCAGTGAAGGGAGTCAGTGCCTTGCGGGCTTGAAGCGCTCCGCCGAGGTTCGACTGGCTGTAGACAGGACTCAGGAAGGTGGCGGCATGGTAGTAAAACTCGCCGCCCACGGAGACCTTGTACCCCATGAACCATGGCTCGGTGAGTGACAGGGTGAAATCCTGACGCTGCAGACCGTACTGGCCGCGGATACGGAAACGCTGCCCGGCACCGGTGAAGTTGGGCCAGTTGAAGAGGTCGAAGTTGGACTGCTGCATTTCGGCAAATCCAACCAAACTATCGATGGAGCTGAAGCCGGCTCCGAAATTGAAAGATCCGGTCTTTTTCTCTTCGACGATGACATCGAGATCCTTGCGGCCCGGAACCAAGGTGTCGACAGGGACTGTGTCGACCTTCGAAAAGTAATTGAGATTCATCAACCGAGTCTTGCTGACGTCGACCAGCGTGGTGTCGAAGATCCCTCCGGGTTGGACGGCCAATTCGCGGCGGATGACTTTGTCCTTGGTCTTCGTATTACCCTGAACATTGATCAGATTCACGTACGACTGAACTCCTTCATCTACGCGGTACGTGAGATCGATCTGTCCTTGGCCAGCGGGTGTGATCTGCGGTTGGGCGACCATGTCGACATAGCCTCGTGAACCGTAGTAATCGCGGATTTTCTTAAGATCAGCACCCATACCTTCCGGCGTGTAGAGGGATCCGGTCCTCATCTTAAGGTAGCGAACCAGATCAGCTGGAGCCACGATGGTGGCACCATCGATGGCAAGCTTGTTGACCCGGTACTGCGTTCCCTCGGATATGGAAATCACCAGATCGACACCCTTGCCGTTAAGCAGCGGCGTGGTCTGGACATCAGAAATACGCATGTCTGCAAATCCCTTGTTCTGGTAGAGAGCGCGAATCGCCTCCTTATCCTCGTCCATCTGAGATGGGGTAAGGCGACCCGCCTTGGTCAGAAAGGAAAGCAGGTTGGCCGTCTTGGTTTTCATGACCTTCATCAGATCCTTCGGAAGGACGGAATCATTTCCGGTGAAGGAGATGCGGCGAATGACGAGCTTCGGTCCTTCGTTGATCAGGAAGGCTACCTTCATCTTCTTGTCGGGAAGCTCCGTGGACTTCGTATCGACCTTCACGTCGGTGTAATTCTTGTCCTCGTAAAGCTTCAGAATCTTCTGGCGGTCATCGTTGAGCCGCTCGTCGCTGAGGGGCTCGCCCGGCTTGGTCGCGATTTCCTTGCGGATCTTCGTGTTGGGAATGGCCTCCGCCCCCTCGATAATCACCTCCCCCACGGTAGCCCGCCCCTGGAGAAGGACGGTAACCTTCAGTCCCCCGCTGGTCGGTTCTGCGAAAATACGGGCGTTGGAGACCTGACCCGTGGCGTAGAGAGACTTGATATCCTCCTCGACAAGACGATCGTTATAAAGCGCCCCCGGCTTGGTCGCCAGATTGTCCAAGACACGTTGCTTGCTGAGCGTGGTCGGTCCTACGAACTGGACATTGATCTCCTGAATCAACGGAGCCTGACCGGGAACTTGGGCATCCAAACGTGCTCCCGGCAAAAACACCAAAATCGTCACAACCAAAAGTCGTGCAAACCAGAAAAGACGAAGGAACTTCATGGATCGTTAGTGATCGATTGGGGATAAATTATGGAAAATCAGAAGAAAGAGACGCCTAGGTGATGGCAAGAGCCCGCCATTAGATGAGGGAGGGGGGTACTATGGTCAAGTCGCTATTTCTCAAATGTCTAAGGAATGGCTAGACGAGTTCTTTTAAAATTGCCGGAATTTCCGCAAGGTTCGTGATGGTGTGGTCCGGAGTGACCTCCGCCTGCTCCTCGGAACCGGGAACCCGGATCCAGATCGAGCGGATGCCCGCGTTTCGGGCTCCGGCAATATCGCGCTCCAGGCTATTGCCGACCATCACCGCCTCGTCGGGTGAAACCCCGAGTTCGCTAAGCAGGTGATGAAAAATTTCGGGCTTAGGCTTTCCAATGCCATGCTCGCCGGAGACCACGATGGCCTGGAAAAAGGATTCCAGCCCCGAGGCAGCGATCTTCTCGCGCTGCAGATCGGGGGCGCCATTGGTCAGGAGGGCGAGCTTGTAGAAAGTAGCGAGCTCAGTCATCAGTTCGCGTGCACCCGGCAGCAACCGCTGACGGGCTCGGCGGGTGGCAGCAAATTCCAGGGAAAGCATCACGGCGGCATCCTCCGAGGCAATCCTTCCTTGGGCGGTGAGTGACTTAGCAAACACCTCGACACGGTAAGCGGTCGCCCAATCCCTCAACGCCGTCAGCTCTGGGGAATCGCCGGCGAAGCCTCCCCAGAGACACTCGAAGGCGCTAATCCCAATCGAGCGACAGAAAGGACGGCTCCCTCCCTCTGCCCAGAGTGATCGTGCGATCGCCATGGAGTCGGTCGCAAAACGTGTGGGTTCGGCTTCGAAACGAGCGGAGGCCACAGCCGCGACATGGGCAAAGGTTTCGTGAGAGACCGCCTCGTCGACGGCCAGCGTATCATCCAGATCAAAGAGAAGGGCGCGAATTGCCATAAGAAGGGATCATTGCCTGCAACAAACATCTTGAACGAGAAAAAAGACCTCTTAGGTACTTTTTCCCCATTACTTGACCCGCAGGATTCCTCGCTTTTATTTGGCGGATATCAATTTCGGGCCGATTTTTCTTCAGCCATCGTACGGGAAGCTTCAGGGTTATGTCATGAAATCCACTGCTAAAAACTCACCCGACGTCCTCGGGGCTCCCTATGCCTTTCTTAAGAAACTGCTCAATACACCCTCCCCCTCGGGTTTCGAAACCAAAGGGCAGAAGGTCTGGGTGGATTACGTGAGCCAGTTTGCAGATTCGGTGGAGATCGATTCCTACGGCAATGCCTACGCTACGCTGAATCCAGGCTCAGGGAAGGGAGATCCAACGATCCTGATCAGCGGCCATGTCGATGAGCTGGGACTGATGGTCTCGCACATCACGGAGGAAGGGTTTCTCTACTTCAAGGGCATCGGCGGCGTGGACAAAGGATTGATCCGAGGCCAACGCGTCACGGTTCACGGCGCAAAGGGTTCCGTGCCGGGAGTTACCGGACTTCTCGCCATCCATCTTCAGGAGCCCGATGACCGCAATAAGGTTCCCGAAATACACGCCATGCACATCGACATCGGCGCCTCCTCACGAAAAGAGGCAGAGAAACTTGTCTCCATCGGCGATGCCGTCACCTACTCGGCGGAGTTCCAGGAATTGGCGGGAGGACGCTTCGCGGCACGAGGTTGCGACAACAGGATCGGAGCCTGGGCCGCAGCCGAAGGTCTGCGCCTTGCCTCGCTGAAAAAGAAAAATCTCCAAGCAAAGCTTGTCGCCGTTTCCACAATCCAAGAGGAGAACGGTCTCTACGGAGCCTCCATGGCAGGCTACACCGTCCATCCCAATGTGGCTCTCGTGGTTGATGTGACCCATGCCACCGACATTCCCAATTGCTCCAAGACAAAGCACGGGGAGGTCGTGATGGGTAAGGGGCCCGTGATCAGTCTTGGAAGCGTGAATCATCCCGTCGTGAACGCACGGCTCCGCAAGGTGGGGGAACACTCCAAAATCCCACTGCAAGTAGAGGTGAACCCGCGGTGGAGTGGCACCGATGCAGACGCGATCTTCAAGCAGAAGGGAGGCATCCCAGCCGTCTCCATCGGCGTCCCGAACCGTTATATGCATTCCCCTGTGGAGATGATCCAGTATTCGGACCTCAAGCAGACTGCCGAACTACTTACAGCCTTTGCTCTTGATGCGAAAAAGGGCGAGCGCTTCGGAGTGAAGCTGTAGTCGGGCAAATGGCAATTGGGTCACCAAGAAATTGAAAATCCCTCAAGACCCTTATCTCCCGAAAAGGGACAAGGCGTAGCCCCGGTTACTTTCCTCTCTTGTCTGAGCCATCATTCCTCATTCATCATTCGTCTTTTCCTTATGGATCTTCTCACCTGCGATCTGCCCGGCATCACGAAACTCCGCAGCGGCAAAGTCCGCGAGGTCTTCGACCTTGGAGAGAACCTCCTGCTGGTAGCCACAGACCGCATTTCCGCTTTCGACTGCATTCTGCCAAACGCCATCCCGGGCAAGGGAGAGGTGCTGAACAAACTCTCGACCTTCTGGTTTCATCGCCTCGATTTCATTCCCAATCATATGATCGAGACCGAGGTCTCGGCCTTTCCCCCGGAGTTGAAGCCGTATGCCGACATCCTGCGCGGTCGCTCGATGATCGCGAAGAAGGCGAAGCCGCTTCCCGTCGAGTGCGTTGTGCGCGGCTATGTCGCCGGCTCCGGATGGAAGGAATACCAGAAGGAGGGCACGGTGGGTGGCTATGCGATGCCAGCGGGCCTACAACAGTCCGACCGCCTCCCCGAAGATCTCTTCACTCCGAGCACCAAGGCCGAGGAGGGACATGACGAGCCAATCACCTGGTCCCAGTGCCGTGCTTTGCTAGGTGACGAAGTCGCCCTGAGGGTGAAGCAGATGAGCCTCGATCTCTACCGGCATGGGCGTGCCTACGCCGCCTCCCGCGGCATCATCATCGCCGACACGAAGTTCGAGTTTGGCATCCATGACGGCGAGATCATCCTGATCGACGAGTGCATGACGCCTGACTCCTCACGCTTCTGGCCAGCCGACCAATACAAATCCGGCGGCAGTCCTCCAAGCTTCGATAAGCAGTTCGTTCGAGACTGGCTCGAGAACTGCGGCTGGGACAAGCAACCGCCCGCTCCCGAACTTCCTGCAGAGATTGTCGCTAAGACCGCGGAAAAGTACCACGAGGCCCTCACCCGGCTGACGGCACCGAATCCCGCCTCCGTTTCCTGATCACCGAGATGCAGGAGTGCATCGACAGCTTCCTGCTTTATCTGGCGACAGAGAGAGGTCTCTCGACCAACTATCAACTCTCGACCCGCGCCTCGCTGGAACGCTTTGTCGCTTGGGCTACTGGTCGAGGGATTGAATCCGTAGCGGCCGTCACCCCTCTCCTCCTCTCCGAGTTCCTGATTGCGGAGAAGAAACGAGGGCTCTCCGCCACCTCGATCAAGCTTGAGGCCGTCGCCCTGCGGATCTTCTTTCGATTTCTCACCGCACGTAGCCGCATCGGAAGCGATCCCGCCGAGAAGCTACCCCTGCCACGCCTACCCCAGACGCTCCCTCAACCACTCTCTCAAATCAACATGGCCAAACTGGTCGCAGCCCCTGCGGGAGAGACTCCTCTGGAAATCCGCGACAGGGCACTTCTGGAGCTTCTCTATGCCTGCGGCCTGCGCATCGCCGAGGCCTGTAGCGTCCGCTTGGAGAATCTCGATGAGGAAGGCGGCGTTATTCGGGTCACCGGGAAAGGGAGCAAGACACGGTTGATTCCTGTCGGTCGATCCGCACTCACAGCTCTGAAATTCTATCTGAGTAATGCTCGTCCCAAGCTTGTGTCGTCGAAATCTGGTGGGGAAATCTTTCTCTCCGTGAGGGGGCACAAACTCACACCGGCACGTATCTGGCAACTGGTCCGACATTATGCGAAGATCGTCGGTATCGAGGAGGCCGTCCACCCTCATCAGTTGCGACACTCCTTCGCCACCCATCTACTCGCCGGCGGCGCCGATCTTCGAATCATCCAGGAGATGCTCGGCCATGCCTCCATCGCCACGACGCAAATCTACACCCAGGTCGATCGGAGCCAACTCAAGTCGGTCCACAGGAAATTTCATCCCAGAGGTTAATGAATTCACAGAGATGAAGGGGATGAAAGGGATTGGGGTGGAAAAGTTCGCGTCCGCGGCCAAGAAGACAATTTCACATTTTTTCCGCAAGGTTTTTGCGTGACAGGAGGGGGATAGAGAAGGCTTCCTAGTGGGATGAGTAACGGATCCCTCGCAGGTAAAGTCGGCGTCGTTTTCGGCGTCGCCAACAAACGCAGCATCGCATGGCACATTGCCAAGGCCTGGAAGCAGGCCGGAGCCACCCTCCTCTTCAACTATCAGGGAGAACGCCTGAAGGAAAACGTCGAGGAACTCGTCTCTGAGTTTGGCGCCGACACCTTCCTCCAGCCTTGTGACGTCTCAAGTGATGCGGAGATCACCACCTTCTTCGGCAAAGTCCGCGAGGTTACCCCGAAGCTTGATCTGCTACTCCACTCCGTTGCCTTCGCTCCGAAGGAGGCCCTGGAGGGGGATTTCCTCTCCACCAGCCGCGACGCCTACATGAGGGCCCACGACATCAGCGCCTACTCGCTTGTCGCCCTCTCCCGCGAAGCCGCCCCCCTCATGACCGACGGTGGAAGCATCACCGCCATGAGCTACTACGGATCCGTCAAGGTCGTCCCTCACTACAACGTGATGGGCGTCGCCAAGGCCTCGCTGGAAGCCAGCACCCGCTACCTTGCCTACGATCTCGGCACCAAGAAGATCCGCGTGAATTGCATCAGCGCCGGCCCGATGAATACCCTAGCCGCCCGCGGCGTCTCCGGCCTCGGCACCATGATCAAGCACTACGAGGAGCATGCTCCTCTACGCCGCACCTGCACCGGTGAGGAACTCGGCCAGACCGGCGTCTTCCTAGCCAGCGATGGTGGCAGCGGCATCACCGGCCAAGTGATCTATGTCGACGGCGGCTACGAAATCATGGGGATGTAAGTTTGAAAAACCTGAAGGCTGAACCAAGTCGCAGGGAAGCGACGCGGAAGACTGCCGAAGGCAGCCCGTCAGCGGTGGCACGGCTTGCCGGGAGGCAAGTGCCATCAATGTTGAAACCTGAAAAGAAAAAGAAGGGATCCAATAAACGTATTCCCTCCTCACCTCATCAGGCTTCACGTTTCAAATCTCATCCTTCTCTCGAGCGGGATCTCCGCAAACTCATCCCGACCAAGGCCGGGGTCATCATTAATCCTGAGCGTCTAGCCGAACTCGGCAGGGACAAGTGGTTTGCCTCGGCTCTTCCCGAGATCGCTGTTGCACCTGGAAACGCCAAGGAGGTCGCCGCAGTGCTCGGCTATGCGAATAAGCACGACATCCCCGTGACCACACGCGGCGCTGGCCATGGCTATGTCGGCGGATGCGTTCCTGTGCGGGGAGGCATTCTCATGAGCATGCACCGGATGAACCGCATCCGGGAGATCAACGGAGAGGACTTCGTCGCCGTCGTAGAGCCGAATGTCATTACGGGAGTGCTTCAGACGGAGGTTATCAAAAAAGGGCTCTTCTACCCGCCCGATCCTCAGAGCTACAAGGACTGCTCCCTTGGCGGCAATATTGCCACCAATGCAGGGGGTCCCCGTTGCCTCAAGTACGGCGTCACCCGTCCCTATGTGCTAGGACTTCAGGTTGCCCTCGCCGACGGCACCCTCATCCGGGTCGGTGGACGCACCCACAAGAACAAGACCGGCTTTGACCTTGTCGGAATGTTCGTCGGCTCCGAGGGAATGCTCGGAGTCATCACCGAGGCGACCCTGCGACTCCTTCCCTTGCCTCCCGCCCGCGTGACCCTTTCCGCCGGATTCGGATCGATGCGCGATGCAGCAGCCGCCGTGCAGGCGATCTTCAAGGCCGGCTACCTCCCCTGCGCCATGGAGGTGGCCGATAGCTTCACCCTCCAGTCAGCCCGCAACGCCCCAAAAGAAGTAACGGGGGATTTGAAGGGAACCTTCATCCCTCCCGGCAAGGCTCACCTGCTTGTCGAACTCGACGGCCAGAAGGCTAGTGTCCTCAGCGAAGGAAAGGCTCTTAAGGCCCTCCTTACAAAGAACAAAGCCCTCGAGGTGGAACTCGCCACTTCCCCCGAGCGCTGCGAACGGATCTGGGCCCTACGCCGTGCCTTCTCTGCCTCGCTCAAGGCCACCGGCCTCACCAAGCTCAACGAGGATATCGCCGTCCCACGCGGACGCCTCGTCGACCTCATCGCTTTCGCGGAGAAACTGCAGAAAAAGACCGGCTTCCCGATCGCCTGCTTCGGTCACGCCGGGGACGGCAACATCCATGTGAATGTCATGGTCTCCAAGGAACAGCAGGCCAAGCGTCCCAAGGAGATCGAAGGGGTCCTCGACGCTCTCTTTACCCAGGTCATCAAGTGGGGAGGAGCGATCACCGGAGAGCACGGCATCGGCCTGGCCAAGAAACGCTGGTGGAACGAGGCAACCTCTCCTGAACTCCGTGACCTGCACAAGCGGATCAAATCCGCCGTCGATCCGAAAGACATCCTGAACCCCGGAAAGTTTGTCTGATTTGAAAGGCTGTTAGGCTGAACCAAGCATCTGGGATGATGCGCGGTAGACTACGAGGAAGTCGTAGCCCGCAGGGCGCCACTGCTTCCCGAGAGGGCAGTGGCGTCAATACTATTAGACTGTTAGGTTAAAAAATAGCTCTCAAGACAGATCAGCAGAAGGGATTGCGGATTTCCAGTGTGCCGAACTGGCGCCCGTGCTGGAGATCCTCGGAATAGATAATCGTCGCACCGCTTTGGATGGCCGCGGCGACGATGAGGCTGTCATAGAAACGGTATTGGCTCTCCTCGGCGATCCGTAGCGATGCCGACCAGATCTCGGTGGACGGATAAACCGCGCAGAGCGGATTCAGAACTGTCTGAAGATATTCCCTCGAATCGGCAGGGGTCATCGGCTTATGCCACTTATGAAGGGCGACGTTCAGGAACTCCTGAACGACCTGCCAACTGATTGCACCTCGCCGCGTTTCCAAGGCCTGCTCTATCAGCTCCCGAGCCTTGTCTCGTTTTGCCGGTTCCCCATCGTCGAACGAATAGACCAGAATGTTCGTATCGAGGAAAAAATCAGCGCTCATTCATCTCCTCGCGGGTGAACTTGCGCCCCCCCACTTCAACCCTTCCGCTGATACGCTGCATGAAACCACGATACCCTCCGATCCGCTTTCTACCGTGATCTACGGTCTGAAGCCAATCTCGGAACATCTGGTTTAGAGTGGTGTGATGTTCACGGGCCATAGCTCGGGCCCTCTCGATCACCTCCTCACTGGCGCTCAGCGTGATATTTCTCATTTGCACTACCGTAGTGCACGCTGGATCAGTGTCAACTGCAGCTCTTTAAGCTTATCCCATCGGCCTACCACCCAAGGCCCTACTGAACTTTGAGAAGTTCGATGTCGAAGATGAGCGTCGCGTCTGGAGGTATGACTCCACCCGCACCGCGCGATCCATAGGCGAGATTTGACGGAATGAAGAGCTGGAGTTTGCCGCCTTCCTTCATGAGCTGGACACCCTCGGTCCAGCCTGGAATGACGCCGTTCAGAGGGAAAGAGATGGGCTCGTTCCGCTTGTAGGAGCTGTCGAACTCGGTGCCGTCGATCGTGGTACCGCGATAGTGAACAAGGACGGTATCGGTGGCCTTGGGGCTCTTGCCGTGACCTTCGGTGATGACCTTATACTGGAGACCGCTCGGAGTGGTGTGCACACCGGGCTTGGTGGCGTTCTCTTTGAGGAATGCCTGGCCCTTGGCGAGGTTGGAGGATGAGCTGGAGGAAGTTTCTTGGGCCATAATCATTGTGTTGGTGAGGGTGATGGTTGCTACCACGGCAATCGACAGATAAAGAGCCACGGTAAGGAATTTGAAAGATCGGCTCATGGGAAAAGCGTGTTAGCCAATTATCCTTCGAACTCGCGAATCACAACGGAGGAGTTATGACCGCCGAAGCCGAAGGAGTTGCTGAGGGCCACCTTGACCTTGACCTCGCGTGCCTTGTGCGGGACGTAGTCGAGATCGCACTCGGGTTCGGGATTGTCGAGATTGATGGTGGGAGGGACGATCCCGTCGCGCATGGCGAGGGCGCACGCGGCAAGCTCAATACCGCCAGCCGCACCCAGAAGGTGACCCGTAACAGACTTGGTGGAGCTAATAGGTACCTTGTAAGCCTGGGCACCGAAGGCATCCTTGATCGCCTTGGTCTCGCAGATGTCGCCGATCGGCGTGGAGGTGCCATGGGCGTTGATGTAGTCTACCTCTTCCGGAGTGACCTTGGCGTGCTTCATCGCGATCTGCATGCACCGGCTAGCTCCCTCTCCCTCGGGTCGTGGGGCGGTCATGTGGTAGGCATCCGCAGTGGCGCCATAGCCAACAAGTTCGCAGTAAATCCGCGCGCCGCGCTTCTTCGCATGCTCGAGCTCCTCGAGAATAACGATACCTGCTCCCTCGCTCATGACGAATCCATCACGATCCTTGTCAAAGGGACGGGAGGCCTTCTGGGGGTCATCGTTCCGGGTGCTCAGAGCACGCATGCAGGAGAATCCGGCCACACCGAGCGGTGTGATGGTCGCCTCGGCTCCACCTGCGACGAAGGCGTCGGCGTCGCCGAACTTGATGATACGCCAGGCCTCTCCGACAGAATTATTAGCCGTTGCGCAGGCGGTGACGATCGCCATGTTCGGGCCGCTAAAGCCGTACTCCATGGAGATGAGGCCGCTGGCCATATTGCTAATGATCATCGGAATGGTGAAAGGGGAGAGCTTGGTCGGCCCCTTCTCTACGAGCCTGCGCGCCTCGGTCTCAAGGCTCTGGAACCCCCCGATGCCGCTTCCCACGATGACTCCAAAACGTTCCTTGTCGATCGTCTCGAGATCGAGTCCGGAATCATCCAGCGCCAGTCTGGTTCCGGCCATGGCGAACTGTGCAAAACGATCGGCTCGACGCGCATCCTTCGGTGTTTTGAACCAGTTGGTCGGCTCAAATCCCTTCACTTCGCCAGCAATCAGGCAATCGAATCCGGTCGAGTCGAAATTCTCGTAGCGTGTGATGCCGGACCGGCCTTCAATGAGGTTCTTCCAGAAGGTATCGAGGTCCGAACCCACTGGACTGATAACTCCGATACCGGTGATGACAACTCTGCGTTCGCTCATAGAAAAGATTGGCCAAAAAAGGCGTTCAGATAGTCAACCTAAGTGGGACACCCTTGGCAACCATGGAAAAAGGATGAGGGATGAATTATTAGGGATGAAAGGGGCTCCCCCATCCAAGCATGGGTCAACTTGTGCCTTGCGAAACGGGCGTATCGGATGTCTCTTTGATCCATGGACACGCCCCCTCCACTGAACCGTCCGGAAAACTCTCGACCGACCATCCAGACGGACCCCGCCTCTTCCTCGGAATCCGCCCGCTCCTGGTGCATAGGTCTCCATCTCTCGGGCCTCTCGGGACTGATCCTGAGCTTCGCACTAGCCCATATCGTGGTACCGCTGGTGATCTGGCTAGTTAAACGGGCCGACAGCCCGGAGATCGATTCGACCGGCAAGGAGGTGCTCAATTTTCAGATCTCCTACACGATCTACAGCCTGATCGCGGGAGCTCTCTGCTTCGTGCTAATCGGCTTCCTGATCCTGCCAATCGTACTCATCGTCTGGCTAGCCTGCATCATCATCGCCGCAGTGAAGACCAGCAACGGCGAGAGCTATCGCTATCCCTACACGATCAGCTTCCTAAGATAGGGAAAAGGATATTGGGAGTAGGTAATGGTGGGTGTCCTGCCCCGATTACCAATGCCCTATTACCCATACCCCATTTCAGCCTTCGGCTGAAATGTCTCTTGCGAATGAGCCTCCCCTGCGCCAAATTAAATCCTCATAGGGGGCGTACTGGTTTCGACTCGAAGCTCATTACGCATTCTGCATGCCGAGGATGATTCGTTGGCCTCGTAAAAAATCGAGTCAAAAAAACTAAACGCAGATTACGAAAATCTAGCTCTCGCAGCCTAAGGCTGTGACGCTGACACACTGACGCCTACTAAGTGTGAAGGCGACGCCAGTAGGCTGGCTCTCAGGCGGAAAGACCGCGCCGGGGGGTGAATCGATTTCGTGGTCGATCGGGGGAAAGCAGCGCGCCGCACCGTGGCCGACCCCTTAAATTCAAAGTGCGGTCAAGCATGTGGACGGGTGCCTGATAAGTTCCGGGGACAGGGGTTCGACTCCCCTCGCCTCCACCATTTCAATAATAAATCCCCCCTCCGGGGGAGAGACGATCGGAGTTTTCAAGTATACATTTCGGACTCCCCGAAGCTAAATGGCCTCATGAATGGATCGTTCCCAAAACTCGCTTCCCTGGGACCCCTTGGAACCCTTGGAACCCTAGGTCTCGTAGTTATCCTTTTTCTCTGCGGTTGTGCCTCACAGGAAAAGAAGGACCCCACGGATCCGGCAGGCCAGATCAAGATGGGAGAAACCTATTCCGTCGGCAC
>JAIOPL010000014.1 GCA_021413925.1 Verrucomicrobiota bacterium | reverse complement strand
GATGCCGGTGAAGTGGCTGTATATCCTGAAAGACGGGACGCTGGTCCCGGCCAAGGCGGCAGGAACGGCGGGAGATGTGGAGGTGGTGGTGCCCCCGGCACGGCAGAAGACAGCGCAGGGGGACGCCAACACGGTAGTGGGACGGGTGGCATTTTGGACAGACGACGAGACGGCGAAGGTGAACATCAACACCGCTTCAGAGGGGACTTATTGGGATACGCCGGTATCCAATAGCCAGCCGGGTGGAGATCAGACGTATCTCGCCAACACCTACCAGACGCGAAATGAGACGACTTTCGAATGGGACTTGGCGGAACGGCAAGGCGCGCAGAAGGAATACCAGCGGTATCCCGGACATCCCGCCACGACCTGCCTCTCGACGATATTTGGCTCGCAGTTACTTCAAAAACCTGAAGTCGGTGGAGACAGAACCCTCATGGCGGAGGAAATATTTAAGATTATTCCCAGAGTCACGGGTGCCGAATACGATCCGAGTGACATTACCTATGCCAGTCCGACACGCGACTACTCCTCAAAGGCCGGGACTATTCGGGCCGGAGGTGGACAAACGAACGGAGAGGAAGAGGCTCACCCGGTGGTCCCGGACGGCGATCGCCTTTATGCGACGATCGACGAATTCTTATACAATCCAAACTTTGCCTCGACGCGTCGTCCTTGGACTTTGGCGCAGGCGGCGAGCAAACGGGATACGACCCGCGAGATGTTGGAAATGTCGAAATTTTTCCTGACTGCCAGCAGCAAATCCCCGGAGCAAAATCTATATAACCTGCCCCGAATCGCCATATGGCCCGAACGGACCTCCGATACACAACGAACAGCGTTCGACAAATTGATCGCTTTTTGCTCAACGGTTGGACCTAAAACAGATCCGAGTTCTCTACCCTACTATTTTACTCGTCAAAATGGCAATAGCACCACCGCAGACCTCTCCCCGCGCAATGTGGAACTGATGGCTTATTTGAAAGGTTTAACCGGCCGACCGGTGCCCGGGTGGGATCCCACTGGCTCGGCGACGAGGAGTTTCGCGGCAAAATACAGCGGGGGTGATCGGGACCAGATTCTTACTGAAATATTTGACTACATTCGGAGCACTAACTTGGCTGATAACTCGGATTCGACGGTCGCATCTTCCTATACTCAAATCGAGGCCTCGACAGCCTTTCCCAACGTCGTTGGATTTTTTGGACGAAGCAGTTCGCTTATTTTTCTTCCCGATGCCACTCACTCAACGCGCGGACAGGTAACGCCGATTGAAATGGCCGATGGAAGTCGTGGAATTGGTCGAATTATGACCATTTCCGAACTTGCGCTTATCGCGACCGCCAAGCGGACTGCGGATCAGACCAAGTCGAGAATCCAGATTGCCCTGGTGCCCAAGTTTTTCTCTCCAATGGCAGGCTATTCCGTAATGGCGAATGCCGTGCGCTTCACTTTTGATCCGATCAACATCACGGTATCGGATAAAAATGGCACGTACAATAAAAACCCGTTTTTGGGTGTAACCCAGCCGACAATCTATGACATCGGTCACATTCATGACCCCGATTCTTGGGTGTCCAGTTTTGGTGGATCAATCGGCTGGGCCAGTCTTTGCAATCTGGCTCCGGCTCCGGCAGGGACACCCGATGTGATCAACGGACGCAGTGGCAATCTTAGAAATGGACGTCCTGATTCCGCGCCCCCCACGGGTGAGATTATCCTGAACAAAGATCCCAACAATCGACTGACAATCGGGGGAACTGTAACGGTGACGGTAACATCACCGCCACAGCAAACCGCCACAAACACGACCGGCGAGCCGGTAATCCAGACGATTAAATTTAAGTTTCCACCGTTTACGATTCCGGTACCGGTTTATAAGAATATCTGGGGTTCTACCCGTGATGAAACGGGTACTGAAGGAGGACCCTATATTGTGGACGGCGGGACGGGCTCAAACAGGGTGGGAACGCGTTGGGAAAACGGGACGGAACACTATCTCGTTTCAGATGCAGATGCTGTGCGTTCGCTGGTCGCTACGGGTAACAATCTACAAGGAGACATGCGACTGATTGCGGCCCGGAAGGACGTGGATGAATCCTATTTTCAACCCAACAATCTCGCGGCGTATAATGACCCCACACTGATCAATGCAGGCGGTAAAAATACACCGACCAAAGCTACCCATAGTATGCGCCAGGGATTGCCTCATTTCGGAGCCTACAGGGACTTTGGCGCATTTGGATCCCTCGTTGCGGGCACAAGCATGCAATTCACGAACTACAATGATGCGGACGGGGTTCCCGACCTTCCCATTGGGATTGCTGGTGTCGTAAACAGTCTGGGGCAACCCGGCGACTGGGACAATGGTCCATTCATTATTCCTGATGGTCCATTCTGCAACAAGCCTGATGAGGGAACGCGCCGTCACCAGAGCGACCCCTACACGCCATACATTGGTTCGGATTACATTCATCAAGACTGGAATCTGCAACAAACGACGTTTTTTTCGCCGAATCGGATGCTGCCGTCTGCAGTGATGTTTGGCTCGCTACCGACGGGAGTGAAAAGCAATAAGCCCTGGCAGACGTTGCTCTTTCGCCCGACAAAGTCTTACCTACCCGGTGGGGCGAACCATCCAGGCAGCGCAAAGTGGGGGCCTCCCGACCATTTGCTGCTGGACTTGTTCTGGATGCCAGTTGTGGAGCCTTACGCAATCAGCGAACCCTTCGCCACAGCGGGCAAAATTAATCTCAACCAGCAGATCGCACCTTTCACAAACATCAAGCGCGATACCGGCCTGCGAGCGGTGATGAAATCGGTAAAGCTGACGGCCCTCAACCCCGATCAACCCGACCAGAATGGCACTGCCTTCATCCGAAACTACAAAACCATGGGGACGGGGCATGGCGGCGGACTTGGTGTCGCCACTCGCCGCAATATCGATCTCGAAAATACGCTCAAACAGATCAGTGATCGTCTGGCGAGAAACAAACCCTTCGTCTCTGCTTCGGAAATTTGTGACATTTCGCTTATCCCTCAGGACGTTCCGTTGGTCGGATCAATGCGGCCTCACGTCAGCGCTGGATTCACTCCAAGCACATCGCTTTCGAGCTTTGACTCACTTCTCGGGAGCTTTTGGGAGCGGCACAAACTGACCGGTGATAACAGCCTCGAAAAGCCGTATGCCTACATTTACCCGCGGTTGACGACGCGGTCGAACAGCTATACAGTACATGTGCGGGTGCAAACGCTGGCGCAGAATACGCGCAACAGTTCGTATATCCTCAAAGCCAGCCAGAGCCAACCGACCGGGGAGTTTCGCGGATCATTCCTGCTGGAGCGGTATCTGGATGCAAACTCGGCGACCATCGTGGATAGCGCCGGCAACCCGAAGGCGGTCCCGGCGAGTGGGGATACGACCGGCCTGGCGCTGGGGCCGTATCGCTTCCGTGTCGTCAGCAGCAAGCAGTTCGTTCCTTAAAACTAATCCACATATTACCCCCAGAAATAATCACCGCCGCGCATCCCCGCGGGGCCGAATTTGCTGACCTCCCTCTTATGAAAGTTTCGCTTCCCCAAGCCATGGCACATTCCGTAACCGGGCACAGAATTGGTGCCGCCCTGGTTATGACGCTCGGTATGTTGGTGTTGTTGTCCGGGGTGGTGTTGGCATTTTTGCTGATGGTAAAAACGGAGTATGGAGCCTCGAAAGCGTATGAGGGCGGGACCAACGCGCGGCTGCTGGCGGATTCGGCGCTAAACTTGGTGATTGGGCAGATTCGGGAGGCGTCAACGCAACCAGACCTGGCGTGGATTTCTCAGCCGGGGTTACTGCGCACCTTCGACACGAGCGGCAAGGCGGTGAAGAGCTACAAGCTGTATTCGGCTGACAGTTTGGTGGAAGACGGGAGCTTCGATCCGGCCAAGGGAGCGGATCTGCCGTCGGCGTCTGGGGCGAATTCATGGAAGACGCAGCCGGGTTTGTGGACGGACTTGAATCAACCGGCGGCAGACTTGGTGCGGACGGACCCGTTCGATTCAACGAAGAAGAAAAGATTGATGGTTTACCCGATCTTTGATGGCAATCACATCAACACGGCCGGACAGTTGTCTTTGAACAAGGACGGGAATCAGGATGTGGAAGGTCTCACGGTGGATCAGTTTTCCACGCGCGGCGTGACCATGCCGGTGAAGTGGCTCTATATATTGAAAGACGGCACCCTCGTTCCGGCTAAAGCATCGGGGACAGCGGGAGATGTGGAGGTGGTCGTGCCTACGGATCGGCAGAAGACGGCGCAGGGTGAAGCAAATACGGTGGTCGGGAGGGTGGCGTTTTGGGCTGACGACGAAACAGCAAAGGTGAATATCAACACAGCGGCGGAGGGAACCTTTTCCGACACTCCAGTGGGCAATTCCCAGCCGGGGATGGTTCTACCGGCGGTGAATTATCAAACATCCAACGACAGCACCTTTGAATGGGATCTGGCGGAGAGAATGGGAGCGCAAAAAGAGTATCAACGGTACCCCGGCCACCCGGCGACGACGTGTCTTTCGACGATCTTTGGCCGCCAGCTAACCCTTCTCGTGGGGAACACTGGAAACACTTCGACTGATCGCGCACTAATGATCGAGGAGATCAATAAGATGATTCCACGGGTTACTGGTGCGTACTATTCCGACCCGTTCTACAGCTATTCGGATTATGACTATTCGTCGAAAGGAGGAACCAAGCGAGCGGGGCCAGCGCAGGGACAGTTCAACCAAGGACAAAGTTCGCTGGATGAAACGACCTATCCGGTAGTTCCGGATGGAGACCGTCTTTATGCCTCGATTGATGAGTTCTTATTTTCTCCAATGTTCGCGACAACGCGGCGGGCATGGTCGCTGGCACCGCCGGCGAGTGCGCGGGACACGACGAGGGAGATGCTGGAAATTTCGAAGTTTTTTCTGACAGCGAACAGCAAGGCACCGGAACAGAACTCCTTTAACCTGCCCCGCATCTCAGTCTGGCCGGAACAGGTGGCCGATGCGCGTCGGACGGCAGTGGACAAACTGATCGCGTTTTGTGCAACGGTGGGTCCAAAGACGGGGACGAATACGTTGCCTTTTTACTTCACCCGGCAGGATGCGAATAGCCCGACAGCAGATGTCACGGGAACAAGTGGGGCCCGCAATCTGGCGCTGATGGCGTATCTCAAAGGACTGACCGCGCGGCAATATCCGGGTTGGAACTCGACGAAGACTTTCAAGGACAAGTATGGGGTGGATCGTGACCAAATCCTCACGGAGATATTTGATTACATCCGCTGCACAAACCTCGCGGACCGCTCGGATCCCAATGCTCCGGACTCTGCCTTTACGAATACGGTGGAGAATGGTGCCACCCAGGTTTTCCCTTCGGTTCCTTCGCTGGGGATGGGCTCGCGGGGGCAAGTGGCACCGATCGAAATGCCCGACGGCACGCGGGGCATGGGGCGGATCATCACGATCTCTGAACTCGCATTGGTCATGATCGGCAATAACGACAAGGTCGAATTTTCGCTCATTCCCAAGCTGTTCTCCCCCATGGCCGGCTTCTCCGCGCTGTCGATGGGGATGCGGATTACTTTTACCAAGATCGACATTGTTGTGAAAGACGCGAGCGGGGGGGCGGGGAGGAATCCATTCACGCAGGACGGGGTCACGGTTAGCAGCCAACCCACGCTTTACGACATCGGGCGCATGTCGAACGTCGAGGACAACGAGGGGAAGATCGGGGGCACCCTCGGCTTTCACTCGATCTGCGAGGGTGGGACGGGTAGGAAGCCGCAGAATCAGGGTTCGCCGTCGGAATCGGTGCCGCCTACCGGTGAGATGGCGGTGACAGGGAGCCAACTCACTATTTCCGGCACGGTGACAGCGGAGCTTTCGGTGACCAATCCAAGTTCGGGGCCCCGGAGTTCGGGTGAGCCGGTTTATCAAACGATTACCTTCAAGTTTCCCAGCCAGACGGTGCCGGTGCCAGGATCGGGTAACGAGATGGCCGCCGGAGGCACCGGGGCGAAATCCCGCGGGGGACGCATCGCTGGCGCGAACGGGGCTGGCATTGATGGCAATGACACCATCCGCTCGCTGGTCGCGGTGGGGAAAAATTTGCAGGGCGATATGCGCATCGTCGCCGCGACGAAAAACGTGGATGAGACGTATTTCCAACCCGCTCCAAATGGCGCTTATCAGGACAGTGCGCAGCGCAACAATCAAAACCATAGCCTGCGTTCGGGCTGGCCGGGGAATTACGCCGGGTCGGCCTTTGGTCAATTGGAAGCCTCCATAACTCAATATGGCGGTGAAGGTCAGCCGGACATCCCGGCTGGAATTAGCGGCGTCGTGAATTCTTTGGGCCAGCCGGGCGACTGGGACAATGGTCCGGCTTTCCTCCCGGACGGACCCTATTGTAACAAGCCCGATGAAGGAACTCGGAGGCATCAGCACGCGCAGGGCCCGTATGCCGAGGACTCCACGCCATACATCGGCTGGTGGTGGAATCCGCAGGACACCATGCAGCAGCAGACCACGTTTTTTTCCCCGAACCGGCTCATTTCCTCACCTGTAATGTTTGGTTCGCTGCCCACCGGAGTGAAGGCCTACAAGCCGTGGCAGACACTGCTTTTCCGTCCAGCCAAAGGGTATTTTCCGGGAGGGACCAACCATCCCGGCAGCGCCTCCGGAGGCGCGCCGCCGGATCACCTGCTGCTCGATCTTTTTTGGATGCCCGTAGCCGAGCCGTATGCGATCAGCGAACCATTTGCCACGGCGGGAAAGATCAACCTCAACCAGCAGATTGCGCCCTTCACCAACATCCGCCGCGACACCGGACTCCGTGCGGTGATGAAGTCGGTGAAGATCAGCGCCCTCAATCCAAATCAGCCCGATGGGGCCGGCGGAGTTTACAGCCAGCGCTACAAGCTTTGCGGGACGGTCGGTCTCGGCGGCAGTTCTGGCGGGGGACGCGGCGTGGTGACGCGGCGGAATATCGACCTCGACAACACCCTGAAACAAATCGCCGACCGCTACGCGACGAACAAGCCATTCGTGTCCGCGTCCGAGATTTGCGACATCCCACTCATTCCGCAGGATCTGCCCACGGTGGCGACAATGCAGCAGCATGTGAGCGTCGGGTTCAGTTCGACCACGCCCCTTTCGCAGTTCGACTCGCTGCTCGGGAGCTTCTGGTCGCAGCACAAACTGACCGGCGATAACAGCCTGGAAAGGCCGTATTCGCATATCTATCCACGTCTGACCACACGCTCGAATACCTACACAGTGCATGTGCGGGTGCAGATGCTGGCGCGCAACACACGAAATAGCGGCTACATCCTTAAGGCCAGCCAGAGCCAGCCGACCGGGGAGTTTCGCGGATCATTCCTGCTGGAGAGATATTTGGATGCAAACTCGGCGAGCATTGTGGACAGCGCCGGCACTCCGAAGGCGGTGCCGGCGAGTGGGGATACGACGAGCCTGGCCCTAGGGCCGTATCGCTTCCGCATCGTCAGCAGCAAGCAGTTCGTGCCTTGAGCTAAAAATGCCTTAGATTCTCCTATGCATACTACGCCTTTTCCCGAGCGAACCGCGGAGCAGCGAACCGCCGGAGCGGCGTTAGTGATGACGTTGGGGATGCTGGTGTTGTTATCGGGCGTGGTGCTGGCGTTTTTACTGACGGTGAAGACGGAGTATGGGGCGTCGAAGGCTTATGAAGGCGGGACCAATGCGCGGCTGCTGGCGGACTC